>CAYVUQ010000150.1:0-3194 GCA_964454915.1 uncultured Puniceicoccaceae bacterium | reverse complement strand
AAAGAGCAATGCCGACGTGCGGTGCGTGGGCGCACCGGAAAGGACAATCCGGGCGGGCGGTGGCGCATCGGAATCCGCCGCAGGCCCGACTCCCTGGCCAGACGCCATGGCCGCGACTCCCGCCAGGCAGAGGGATAGACGTCTGCTCAACGCCAGAAACACTCCTGCCCGAGGTCGAGACCGTTGGCCTGTGCGTAGGCCAGATTCCTTTCGACCAGATCGATGCGCTGTCGGGTGCAGGCACCGGTGTTTCCCGGGTCCGCCGGGTTGTTGAACGCGTAGTCAAGGAGCACGTCCATCGTCGTCGTCGCCACGTGCAGACGGGTATCGCAGGCCGCGTAGTAAACGAAAATCTCGTCGCCGCGCACGGCGATGCCGTTGCTGAAGATCACGTTCATGACATCCCCGACATATTCGCCCTTGTAGGGAGCGATGAGATACCCTCCCGGCTCGGCGATCACCTTCGTGGGGTCGTTGAGATCGGTGACGTACACGTACAACACATAGCGCAGGCCCGAGGCGCATTCGCGCACCCCGTGGGCCACATGAACCCACCCCCTGGAGGTCTTGACGGGTGCCGCTCCGGCTCCGTTTTTGACTTCCTTGATGGTGTGATAGGCCCGGCGGTTGATGATCTGCTCCTCGCCGCAGATGGCCGGATTGATGTCGTCGGAAAGCGCAAAGCCCATGCCGCCACCGGAGCCGGCACTGATGAACCCGTCCTGCGGGCGGGTGTACCAGGCGTATCTGCCGTCGATGAACTCGGGGTGCAGCACCACATTGCGCTGCTGGGGGGACGGGCTCTGGAAATCGGGGAGGCGCTCCCACTCCTTGAGGTCTTTCGTCCGCGCGAGACCGCACTGGGCCTCGGCCACCGACATGTCGTGCGCGGGAGCGTCCTTCGGGCGGCGTTCCACGCAGAAAATCCCGTAGATCCAGCCGTCCTCGTGTTGGACCAGCCGCATGTCGTAGAGATTGGTCCCGTCGTCGGGATTCTCGGGCAGTGCCAGCGGCTTGTCCCAAAAGCGGAAATTATCGATCCCGTTGTCGCTTTCGGCGATCGCGAAGAAACTCTTCCGGTCATGCCCCTCCATGCGGGGAACCAGATAGAACTTGCCGTCGAGATACATGGCACCCGAATTCATCGCCGCGTTCACTCCGAGTCGCTCGATGAGATGTGGATTGGTCTCGGGATTGACGTCGTAGCGCCAGAAAACGGGCGCGTGCTCGTTGGTCAGCACACAGTTCTGGTAACGGTTGAAGACACCGTTGTACCAATCCTGGTCAATCGGATTGGGCCGGGTCACAAGGGACTCGTGCCTGGCGACAAGGCGGCGGAGTTTCTGGTCGAAGTTCATGTCCATAGAGTCGAGAGCCTAAAAAGAGTTCGCATGGATGGAGCAAGCCTCTTCACACGCGGGACCCGCCCGCGGGTGCTTCAACCCTGGGGCCCCCAGGCCCGACCGGGCTCGCGGGCGCATTTCTCGTCCACCACGACCCGCTCGGGCATCGGCCCGGCATACACCCAGATCATCGCCATGGGCGCATTGGTCCTGTTGATGAAGTAGTGGATTCTGCCGCGCGGTTGCAGCGCGGTCGTCATGTCGCCCATCTCATAGCGGCGGCCCTCCACCCAGCAAGTGGCATCGCCCTCAACGATACAAATGGACTCGTCGAAATCGTGCAAGTGGGCGGGCAGGCGGCCACCCGGCTGGAAGGTTCCGTACCCTCCGCTCATGTCGAAACCGGGCATGAGCTCTGCATTGAAGTAATCGACAAAGGACGCGTTGGGGCCGGGTTCGTAGCGGTCGCTGTTGTGGAAACTGGTGAACCTCTCACCGCCCGGATGGGTGTAGGTGCGGTCGGTCTGCATGGAACGGCGGGACGATCCCGCCTCGACCAACTCGCGGTCCGGGGTGGACGAGCACATGGCGACATGGACCACGGTCGGCCCGTCGCGCGAAATGTTCTGGGCCTTGTGGGCCAAACCCGCCGGCACGCTGACGTTGTCCAACGGCCCGACCTTGTACATCCGGCCCTCGACCGTCACCTGCAGCAATCCCTCCAGCACCGTGATCGATTCGCCAAACACATGGCGGTGGGTCGCCAGAACCGCCCCGGGGGCGAAGGTGACGATGCCGGTGGTCAGGCGGACTGCGCCGTTATGGGCACCGACCTGGCAGTCGAACGAGACGCCCGATCCCAGATCGATGATCTTTTGCCCCAGCGGGTTCATCACCTCGCTTCGGTCGGGCCGGAAACTGTCGGGTGCACAGACCTCGGGTTCGTTGGGATAGTCGCGCTCCAGTGTGAACCCCGGAGTGATGGTGCGTTGCAGCCCCACCGAACCGAGCGATTGCTTGAGCGTGCGAATCAGCAGACCGGCGTCGAGCCCCACCCCGAGCATACGAAACCCCTGCTTCGCCCTGCCCGCCAGGTCCTCGTCGCTCCGGGCGACCACTCCGCAGGTCTTCCCCGCGGCGGTAAAGATATCACGGGCTCCCGCGATCTTTTCAGGGACGCCCTGCCCCTCCCATTCGCCCGGAAAGCCAGCGGTGGCCGACAAGTCTGCGGGGCCGAAAAAGAAGGTCTCCACCCCTTCGACCTTGACCAGCTCGGCTGCGTTTTCGGTGCCCGCGACGGACTCGATCAACGGCACCACCATCACGGCCGGTTCGCTCTCCTGGACATGGGCCGGGAAGCAGGTGCCCCAGCAGGTCGCCCGCTCCGCGCCGATGCCCCGGCGACCGCCCGGCGGATAATGCGCGGACCGGACCGCCGCCTCGAGCTGGTCCCGCGTTTCGATCCAGGGGATCACCACGCCGTCCGCACCAATGTCGAGTGCCCGTTTGATCAGAGCCTCGGAATTCTCCGCCAGCCGAACCAGTACCACTGTTTCGCTGCGCACCGCTCCGCGCAGATGCTCCACGATCTCCTTCCAATCCAGGTGGCCGTGCTCTGCATCGATCACCACCCAGTCAAACCCGAGGGACACTGCCATCTCCGTGATGGAGGGCGATTCCAGCGTCACCCACAACCCGTAGGCAGGGGAACCGGCGGCGAATTTTGATCGGAGTTTGCTCAGTGCTGCGGCATTCATCGGGCGGGATATCCTGTCGGAAAACCATCAGGCTGGTGCCTGCCCTCCGTCGGTTCAATCCGAAAAGTTCTCCCACCCACCAAAGGGGTGTAAT
>CAYVUQ010000149.1:4322-4949 GCA_964454915.1 uncultured Puniceicoccaceae bacterium | reverse complement strand
GGCGGAGGGCGTTCCGGTTTGATACAGAAGCGGATCGGTGTTCGTGGCTTCGGGCCGGTTGACCGTGTTCCCCTCCCCGGCAGGAAGGGGCGGCACGAGCGTGCCCGGTCCGGGGAGTTCGTAGTCGGAATACGGATCGTCGAAGCCGTCCCACCACGCGAACCCGGTTTGCGCCCCCGGCGGCGTGGTCGGCAGGAGGAACGCCGCCGGAAGGCTGCCAGCGGCAAACAGAGCCGCCAGAGACATGGCGGCGAAGGCCGAAGACGGAGGCCTCATCACCCCCTCCCGTGGCAACGGCGGCGGATCACCGAAAGGACCACCGCCAGGGCTGCGAGTAGCGGAGCGGACGCCGGTTCCGGAACCGCCGCGGCATAGGTGTCCCCGGTGTCCACACGCAACAGATGCGTTGTGGAATGGACCCCGCTCGTCCAGGATATCTGGTAGGAGTTGACCGCCCCCGCGCCGGTCAGGTCCCATTGCCAGGCGTGGACGGTGGTCGGCGAACTGCCTTCCGGGCCTGTGGCCGAAAAGTCCCCGGGCTTGGCTGCGGACAGGTCGGCGGCCAGTGCCCCGGCCCCGTTGATCGCCAGCGTGGGAGCACTTTGGATGAATCCGCCCATGTCGATC
>CAYVUQ010000149.1:0-4312 GCA_964454915.1 uncultured Puniceicoccaceae bacterium | reverse complement strand
TGTCGATCTGGAAGACGATGGTTTCCATACCCGGCAGCGGTGCCGCATCGACGATCACGAAAGAGCCCGGGACGTCGAAATTGTAGATGGAGGTCGTGGAAGGATACCCCCCGGTGCCCGCGATCTTGTCGAACGTGGCCGAGGAAGAACCCGTGGCGGAGATCGGTGTCGTCCAGCCGGCCGTGTTGGTGAGGAACGAGTTGTACCCGTCGTCGGTCGGATAGTTGGTCGCGTTGAGGTTTTCCCAGAGTCCCTGCTCCGTGTTTCCCGGGAGGGAGATGTCGAAAGCCCCGAAAAGGGCCGTCGGAAGAACGACGGCGGCAAGGACCGCGCCGGGAGTGGTTTTGCGTTGTATCATGTTTCTGGTCCGTATTTTGGTTTTTTAAGAAATTAGGTCCTGTTCTCAATAGGGGGTGTTAATGAGGAAAGCCTTGTGAGGTCCGACTGCGGGGAATCCTCAGAGTGCGCTGACCAGTGTGCGCCAGTCTTCGCGCTCCGGCTTTCCGGGTTTCCTCTCACCGAAAAACTGCACGACGGTTTCTCCGGCGGCGTCGAAAAGTTCGAGCGAGGTGACCACGCCGTCTCTGGTCGGTTTTTCCACGATCCAGGAAGCCGCCACGCCCTCCTCGCGCAGGTGGAGGTTGAAGTCGGGATCGAGCACGTTCATCCAGCCACCGGAACGGGCGGTGCGCACGACCGGTCCGGTGTGGATCTGGATCGCGCCCGCATTCCCGGTGAACACCATGATCGGGAGACCGGCGGCAGACGCACTTTCGAGCAGACGAACGGCTGCCTCGTTGTCCACCTGGCGGGTGAACCGCCCCTCGGCCGCCTCGACGGCCGGAAGGCGGGCGATGTCGTGGTCTTTCAGGAGGACGAAGAAATCGTGGGTGTCCTCAAGTGCGCCCCAGGCGTCGAGGAAGCCGGTGCGTTCGTCCCCTCCCCCGAAGGAGGAACGGCCCGAAGGCTTTCCGTCGCGAGGAAAAGTCGGCTGGAATTCACCCTGATCCTCCGACCGGTGGACCTCGGTGATCTCCCGGAATACCGACAGCCCGCTCTCGTCGCGCAGATAGACCTTGTGCACCGCATCGCCGGCGGCGTCGAAAAACTGGAAGGAACGGAGCGGGGCACCGCGACCATCCACAGAGTCCACCGCAAACGCGTGCGCCCATTTCCCGTAGAAAAGCCGGAGGTCGATGTCTTTTCCCGTCACCAGCCCCACGTGATCCCCCTTCGACGGAATGCTTTCATAGAAGCCCGTCTTTTCATGGACGCAGCTTTCGTTGCGGGTCAGAACCATCACGCGGCCCAAAGGCTTGAGTTTGCGGATAAAATCGTGCCAGCCGCCCACCGAAAGACGGGTCACTCCCTCGCCGCAACCGAGGGCGAGGAGTTCCGCTTCGCTGACGTCAAGGACGGTCGCAGCGTCGCGGATACGCAGGCCGGGGCGGGAGTCGAGTAGTTCGCGGTAGCGGTCGCGGAGGGAGTGTGATGCCGTCTGGTTCATGAGATGAGATTCTATCTGAATTTGAGACTTGGTAGCAATTTTCTCCTTGCAAGGTCAAGCTTTTTGGGGAATTTTTTGCGATTATGTCTCAGTCGCATATGATTTCCTTTTTGCTCTCTGTTTTTCCCGCTGTCGTCGGGGCCGGCGCGGGAAACGATCTCCGTCACGAACGCATCGTGACGATCGGCGGTGCCGCCACGGAGATCGTCTGGACTCTCGGCGCGGGCGATGCCGTCGTGGCGGTGGACCGGTCGAGCACCTGGCCAGCGGAAGTGAGGAACTTGCCGCAGGTCGGCTATGTCCGAAACGTTTCTCCTGAGGGCATCCTCTCCTTTGATCCGGATGTGGTCGTCGCGACGGGTGCGCTCGGGCCTCCCCCGGCGCGGGCGATGATGGAGCGGCTCGGGGTTCCGGTCGTATGGCTGCCGGACCCGGACTCGGTGGAGGATCTTGAGGAATCGGTTCGGCGGGTCGCATCCGCCCTGGGGCGCACGGAAAACGGGGAAGCTCTGTGGAAGCGGATTCGCTCGGATCTGGACGAAGTTGCCGACAGGGTTCGCCCGGAGGAGAGGCACCCGCGCGTGCTGTTCTTCCTCGAGCCTCCTGTCGGCGGATCGGCAGGGATGGTCGGCGGGGCAGATTCGCGGGCCGACGCGCTCATCGCGCTGGCGGGGGGCGAGAACGCCGCGAAGGAGTTTTCCGGCTTCCGCCCGGTCTCCGGGGAGGGCATTCTGCGAATGAATCCCGACGTGATTCTGGTCGCCGAATCCGAAGGCCACGGTGCCGGCCCCGGGGACATAGAAGCACTTCGCCAGAACCCTGCCTATGCCGAGGTGAACGCCTTGCAGACAGGTGCGGTTTACGGCGTGCCTCTCGACGATCTGGCCTTCGGGCCGCGCCTGGGGGAAGCAGCCATGCGCTGGTCGGAGCTGATCCTGGATGTCCGCGGCAACTGATCGTGGGGGCGGAGGTTCGACCCTCGACAAGGCTGCGGCAGATTCGGGCAACCGGACTTTTCGCCCGCACCGCGCGGTGGTGTTGGTGGTCCTGGCACTGCTCACCCTGGGCTTTTGCTTCACCTACCTGTCAACCGGGGCCGTACAGACCGGTTGGAACGACTTGGCAGCAGCAATTCTTCCCGGGTTTTCAGCCGGCAACGGTCTCGGGGAGGCGGTGATCCGTGAAATCCGTCTGCCGCGGCTGGTGACCGGACTTTTGGTGGGGGCCGCCCTCACGCTGGCGGGCTCCCTCCTCCAGGGCCTGTTCAGGAATCCGCTGGCCGACCCGGCACTGATAGGGGTCTCCAGCGGCGGGGCCATGGGGGGCGTAACCGCAATCGTAGCCGTGCCCCTTCTCTGGCCATCGGTCGATCCGAACTCAGGAGCCGGAACCTTCATCCTCCCGATTTGTGCGATGGCGGGGGCGGTGGGCCTGACTTTTCTGATCTACAGGGTTTCACTCGTCCGTGGACGGACCCACGTGCCAGCTATGCTCCTCACAGGGATCGCCGTCAATGCGATCGGGGGTGCCTTCGTCGGACTGATGCTGACGGTGTTCGCGACCGACGCGCAGTTGCGCTCCGTCACCTTCTGGACATTGGGCAGTCTGGCGGGTGCGAATTGGACAACGACCGGGCTGTTGGCGGTCTTCGTCCTGCCATGTCTGGCCGTTTCGCTTCGGCAGGGACGCGCCCTGAACGCGTTTCTTCTCGGTGAAGCCGAAGCGATTCACCTCGGGATACTAGTTCAGCGTGTGAAGCGGGTGGTGATCGTGATCAGTGCACTGATGGTCGGGGCGACCGTGGCCTTCTGCGGAATCATCGGCTTCGTCGGCCTGGTGGTGCCTCACATCATCCGAACCCTTTTTGGTCCCGACCACGGGCTGCTTCTCCCGACCGGAATGCTTTTCGGGGCACTGGTTCTGGTTGCTGCCGACCTCGCCGCCCGCACCGTTGCCGCGCCGGCGGAATTGCAGATCGGCATCCTCACCGCACTTTTGGGCGGACCGTTTTTTCTCGGGTTGCTGCTCCGTTCGCGCAGGGGGGGACCCTCTTTCGCAGGACCATGACCGGAACGGAACTTCTGAGAGCACGGGATGTGACTGTGCGGGCAGGAGGGCGCGTGCTGCTGGATCGGGTCGGCGTCGGACTGGCGGCGGGAGAAATCCATGTGGTGGCCGGTCCGAACGGAGCGGGCAAAAGCACTCTCCTGCGGGTGCTTTCCGGAGAGCAGAAAGCAGACTGCGGAGAGGTGCTTCTCGACCGCGTTCCGCTCGACCAATGGCCTCCAGAGAAACTCGCCCTCGCACGGGCCTGCCTCCCCCAAAGCTCGACCCTTTCCTTTCCTTTTACGATCAGGGAAGTGGTTGGGATCGGTCGCATCCCGCACCGGGACCGCGCTGCGGAAAAGGACGCGGCGGTCCGCGAGGCACTCGTGACTGTGGGCCTCGCAGAGCGGGGCGGGGAAACCTATCCACACCTTTCGGGCGGGGAAAAACAAAGGGTGCATCTCGCGCGGGTGCTTGCCCAACTGGGAATCCCCTGCGGAAAAGTGCTTCTGCTCGACGAACCAACGGCCAGCCTGGACCTGACCTTTCAACAGATGGTCTTTCGGATCGCCCGAAAATGGGCGGACTCCGGGGCTGCTGTTCTCCTCGTTCTCCACGATCTCAACCAGGTCATGCGGCACGCCGACACCGTCACCATCCTCTCACAGGGCAGGCTCGCCGAATCGGGCACGCCGCGAAAGGTGCTGACGGATAAACTCGTCGCCGAAGTTTACCGCGTGCGCCATCGCTGGATCGATG
>CAYVUQ010000148.1:4022-4995 GCA_964454915.1 uncultured Puniceicoccaceae bacterium | reverse complement strand
GGATTCATCCGGCGCAACGTCCCGTAAAGACCTGCGGGCGAACCCTCCCGCACCCGGCAGGAGAAGCGCTGTGCGAGATTCGCCTGGTAGATGTCGCCCGAGGCAATCCACTCGCGGACCGCCCGGACACCCGCCCGGTATCCTTCGGGCGATGTGTCGGAGACCGGTCGGTCGGCGCGGAAGACTTTCGCCGCCGGTGCCTCCTTCCCGTGCCGCTCCATCCGATCAATCCAGGCGGCCATCTCTTTTTCCGGAGCATCCACCCAGTCGGCAACCACCGCGAAGACTCTGCCCGTCGCCAGGTGCGCAACCAGGGCGCGGTCGTACAGACCCAGCCAACCGGCGGGACGGAATCCGTTCACCGGAGGATAAAACGGCACCTCCACCGGATAATCGATCTGGCCGATCAATCCGCCCGAGAACGGAAAGCCCTCGGGCCCGCCACCCTTGTCCGCGAGGGCGGCGACCTCATCGATCCACTCCATCAGGTCCCGCTCGGGACCGCGGCGGATTTCGACCGGGTCGCACGTCAACACGGACCACTCCGCCCCGTCGCCGCCACCTTCACCATCGAGCCAGGCACAGTGCTCCCGCACTGCGAAGGCCGGAAACCAGGAGCGCAGTGCCGGGGCGTCATCAAGCAGCCTTACCGCCATGGCCAAAGGGACTCCCGGACCCGCGTCACGCCCGCCTGGGAGTGCTCCCGCAACCATTCGCGGACCGGGCACCCGCACACGATGCGGTCGGGGATCAGATCGGCCAGCGGCAGAAGGACGAACACCCTTTCGTGCAGGCGCGGGTGCGGTATCTCCAGGTCCGCTTCCGAAACCGAAAGATCACCGTACAAAAGGATGTCCAAATCGATGCAACGGGCTCCCCAACGCTCGCGGCGGACCCGACCGAGAGCTTCCTCCACCGACAGGCATAGCTCCAGAAGAGAGGCAGCGGGGCGCGAAGTTTCGACCTCCAGAAC
>CAYVUQ010000148.1:0-4012 GCA_964454915.1 uncultured Puniceicoccaceae bacterium | reverse complement strand
TCCTCGAGAACGGCGTTCCAATACCTCTCCTGCGGTCCCGGACCGACGGGCTCGGTCTCATAGACCGGCGATCCCCGGACCGCGCGGGTGCGATCATCCGCATCGATAAGTTCCAACGCCCGGGCAAAGAAGGCCGCGCGGTCCCCCAGGTTTCCCCCAAACGCAATCCAGGCCCTGCTCATTCCGTGCGGCTGCGTTCGACCGAGACAGCCACCTCTTCGAAGATACCCGGCAACGGTGCCTGGGGCTTGCGCACTCCCACCGCCACCGAATCGATCCGCTCGAACGACGCCAGCAGGGTTTCCGCGATCCGCACGGCGAGAGTTTCAAGCAGATTGAACCGGTTCTCCTCGACCAGATGGCTGACTGCGGCATACACCGCCGAGTAGTCGATGGTGTCCTCCAGACGATCCGTAGTCGCGGCCCGGGAGGCATCGACCCGCAACTCGAGATCGACCAGAAACTTCTGACCGTTGAGTGCCTCGGCGGGGATATTGCCGTGGAACCCGAAAAAGGCGAGACCCCGGAGAAAGATACAGTCACGCTGGCTCATGGATGCGGTAAATGGCATCGGCCATCCGGGCCGCTTTCAAGTTCGGATCGACATCGTGCACGCGGACGATGTCAACACCCGCCGCGACCCCGGCCACCGTTGTTGCCAGCGTTCCCTCCAGCCGCCCCTCCACCGGAAGATCGAGAACCATGCCGATCACCGACTTGCGCGAAGCTCCCAGCAGAATCGGAAATCCCAGAGCGCGCAGATCGCCGAGTCTGCGCAGAATCTCGAGATTCTGCTCAACCGACTTCCCAAAGCCGACGCCGGGATCGACAACGATCCGCTCGGAGGCCACTCCCGCTTTCAAGGCGATCTCCACGGACTCTTCCAGCGAGCACCGGATCGAATCCATCAAGTCCCCGTCCACCAGGCCATCGCGCGAATTGTGCATGAGGACAAGTCCCGCACCCGCCGCCGCAACCACCCCGGCCATCTCCGGGTCACCCCGTAGTGCGGTAACATCGTTGATAATCGCCGCGCCGACCTCCAGTGCCCGCCGGGCCACCGAAGCCTTGCTCGTATCAACGGATACGGGCACGCCCGATCGACCCACCACCGCCTCGAGGACCGGTGCCAGCCGCCCCCATTCCGTCTCCTCCGACACTTCTTTGGCCCCCGGCCGGGTCGATTCGGCACCGATATCGATAAAATCGGCTCCCTCCGCCTCCATCCGCATGGCACGCTCCAGGGCCGCTCCGGGTGAGACACACTCCCCACCGTCGGAAAACGAGTCCGGAGTCGCGTTGACGATCCCCATCAGAAAAGTACGGCGACCCCGGTCTCCGGCGGACCAGGGGGACATTATCGCGGACGCACTCATCTTCGCGCGCACCCGGCGCGGGCACTTGGGTTTCGGGCAAAAATCCCGTCTGACATAAACCCGGAGAAAGCACAGATACCAACCGCAGGCAACTGCACAATCGCAGGATTGCGCCAGACGACCCCGCAGACGGAAGCCCCGTTTCCGGTTGACTCACCTTCCGCCCCGGCAATTGGTTTTGCTTATGGTGCGCCTCTTCCTTTTCCCTTTGCTCCTGCTTCTGGCGGCCTGCGGCGGTCCCCGGCCAGCCGACGAAGCCCCGGCACCGACGGGAAAGGCCGAGGGTCTTCTCACGCCGAAGGAGTTGACCGGGGGAACCCTGCGCGCAGTGTGGATCCGCGAGACCGGTGACGGGACCGATTGGCACGGAGCCGGTCCCAATCTGAAACTGATGGGCTTCGATAGCACGGATGGCCGCGGGGTGCGCGTCTTGCACGAGGGTCGGCCCAACTACAACAAGCCCCTTCTTTCGCCGGACGGGCAGACCATCGTCTTCACCGATCTCTCCGATGGGGTGGGGCGTCTCATGCGGATGCCCTGGGGGGGTACCGACCCGATTCCCATGGGGGCGGGGCTGGCTCTCGATGTGTGGAAGGCACCCGACGGGAGCATTTGGGTCTATGCCGGAGACGGACCGATGGACTACCGGGGCAATGTTGCCCGGGTCTTCCGGTTCCCCCTTGATGATCCAGAAGCACACGAAGTGGTCTGGGACCACAAGGTAGCCCGCGACAATTTTCAGCTCGGTCGCTCGGGAAAGTATGCAGGAGGCCTCTTCCCGGCCGCCGAGGCCGGAGGTGTCGTCGATCTGGAAACCCTCGATTTCAATGTGTACGCCTCCGGGTGCTGGGGTTCGCTCTCCCCGGGTCCGCGCGGCCTGCTTTGGATTTTCGACGGCAGACACCGCAACCTGCTTCTGTTCGCCAGCGATACTTCATGGCTTCCCGACAAGGAAAATGACCGCTGGCGCGTGAACATCACCGCGGCTGAGGGCATCGACGGGCGACGGGTCTATTATCCGCGCTGGTCCAACCATTCCCGTTTCTTCGCCGTATCGGGACCGATGTCCCACGGTGCTTACGAGCAAGCCGATATCTACGTAGGGCGATTCGCAGAAGACTACCGATCCGTCGAAGCCTGGACACGCCTGACCGACGACGACCGACCGGACCTTTACCCCGATGTCCGGGTGGTCCCGTCCGCAGACGGGAAAGGATCAACAGGCAGCGGAGGGATGCCAGGCTCTGTGGATATTGATCCGGCAGACGTTTTCCAAACCCGTGGAGTCCTGCTGGAAAAGACCCGAACCCCGACCCCGAAGGAGGTCGCCCCCTACCGGAGGGCTCTGGCGGCCTACCGCTACCGCGTCGAACAGATGCCCGGGGGAGAGGGTCCGGGCGAGATTATGGTGGCTCATTGGGTGATCCGCAATGGCGAGGCGGTGCGCTCTTTCCGACGGAACACCGGCGAAACCTATCCGCTCGCCTTGGTCCCCTATGACGGCAATCCCGCGTTCGAGGGTGAACGGGTAGTTTCCTCGCTCGACCTTGGGGCGGCCGATCTGTACGTCGATATGTCACCCGACCTGTGACCTTCGTCGATTTCCACCTCCATTGGTATCCCGGTTTCGATCCCCGCCGCTTTCTGGAACGGGCGGAATCGGTGCGTACCGAACGCGATTTGCGTATGGTCGGCGGGGTGGTCCTCGACACCGAACAGGTCAATTGCTGGCGACGGATGCTCGAGGACTTTCAGCGAGCCGGTATCCGATTTTCCTGCGAGGGTGATGTTCTGCGCATCGGGGAAAAAAGCCTGCCCCGCCTTTTTCTGGTCAGGGGGAACCAACTGGTCTCGGAGGAGAGTCTGGAATTGCTGGTGATAGGCCCGCCCCCTGACTACGGGAATATACGCGCCATGGCAGAGGAGGCCTCAGCCGCCGGATCGGTAGTGATCGTGCCTTGGGGCTTCGGGAAATGGAGCGGCACCCGCCGCAAGGTCCTGGACGATCTTCTGCATTCGCCCGTCGATGGATTGTTTCTCGGCGACTCCGCCAACCGTCCGGCAGGCCGCCTGGGTCACCGTCTCACGGGGGGCGTTTTCCACCGCTGGGGCGATGTCCCGCGGCTCGACGGAAGCGATCCGCTTCCGTTGCCGGGGGACGAGGGTTTCGCGCTCACCGCAGGCATGGATTTGCCCGACCTTTCCAAACACATGCCGGAGGATGCCTCGTCCTTCGCAGCCTTTTTGCGCACAAGGGCTCCCGAGTTCACGCCGCACCCCGCCCAAACCCGAATCTCCACAGGATTCGCGCGGCAGGTGCGCCTGCGGAAGAATCCCCTGCCTCTCGAACCGGAAAAGCCCAAGGCCCCACCCGGAGAGTCCGACCGCAGCGACCTGGAATCCTCCAGTGACCGCTATGCCCGCCGGTTCAACGGCGAGGTCGGTCGACTGTTCCTCCAACGGCAGGGGCGGCTGACGGTTGAGCTGGCTAAAGAAGCAATGCCGGAGATGGACCCCGAAACGGCACCCACCGTGCTGGATGTGGGGGGCGGACACGCCCAATTGGCACCCCTCTTCGTGGAATGCGGCTGGAAGGTGACGATTTTCGGGAGCGAGGAGGTTTGCCGCGTCCGCCC
>CAYVUQ010000147.1:0-4997 GCA_964454915.1 uncultured Puniceicoccaceae bacterium | reverse complement strand
CGCCCACCGCGTCCCGCAGGGCGCAGTAACCGTAAAGAACGTGGGGGGACAGGCTTCGCAGAAAGGCCCGGTTTACTTTGTAATGCTCGGGAAAGGTCCAATCCTCCTGATCAAGCGACGCCGTGTCGAAGCCCTTGATTGTGCCCAGGACCTTGACCGGAATCTTCGGGTCCTCGAAGGCGGGATACCTCTCGATCCCCGATCGAAGCGAAGCGAGACTCTCCCGCACTTCCCCGAGGGAATTGCCGATGCTGGTGATGAACCCGAGACCGGTGACAACGACCCCGTTCATGCGACTGCGGTATTAAGAAAATGGGATTCCATGGGCGTAAACCCCAAAGCTAAACCCGTCGTCTCTGCCGGACGCAAGCAAACACTGAAATCCGCGTCGAGGCGGCTCTCGATCATGCGGTTTTCTTCACCAGCATTGTCCTGGCTCCGGGAACCGTCTCCCCGATTGATCCATTCCCGTCCTTGCAATGCACGCGGGGTTCGTTTGGCTCTTCGCATGCGCGTGACTGTTTTTTCCACCAAACGCTACGACCGCCACCACCTCGAAGCAGCCAACAGTGGACGCCATGAACTGGTGTTCATTGAGGACCGGCTTCGGGCCGAGACGGCACCCCTGGCCGAGCATTCCGAGGCCGTTTGCGTCTTTGTGCACGACGAGGTGGACGCCGACGTTCTCGCTCTGCTGGCAAGGTACGACTGCCGCTCGGTAGTCCTGCGCTGCGCCGGTTTCAACAATGTCGATCTGGAGGCCGCCCGAGCACACGGAATCACGGTCTGCCGCGTGCCCGCCTACTCGCCCTACGCGGTTGCCGAATTTGCGGTCGGGCTGGTCCTGAATCTCAACCGGAAATACCACCGGGCCTACGCCCGCATCCGCGAACACGACTTTTCGATCGACGGTCTGGAAGGATTCGATCTCCACGGCAAAACCGTGGGAGTCGTCGGTACCGGAAAGATCGGTGCCATCTTCGCCCGGAACATGCACGGGTTCGGATGCAGGATTCTGGCCCACGACCCCTGGCCCGACAACGAGGTCGCCTCGTTCGCCGAGTATCTTCCCCTGGATGAACTTCTCGGTCGCTCCGACATTGTCAGCCTGCACTGCCCACTGACCCCGGAAACCCATCACCTGATCAACGAAGACACCCTCGGGCGGATGAAGCGCGGTCTGATGATCGTCAACACCAGCCGGGGAGGACTCATCGATGCGGATGCCGCCATCCGTGGGATCAAAGAGGGCAACATCGGTTCTCTCGGTCTCGATGTCTATGAGGAGGAGGAAGGCATATTCTTTGAAAACGTCTCCGACCAGATCATCCAGGATGACCGGTTGATCCGGCTGACATCCTTCCCCAACGTCCTGGTGACCAGTCACCAGGCGTTTTTCACCCGGGAGGCTCTGGAAAATATCGCCCGGGTGACGTTTGAGAATCTCGACGCCCTTGCAGCGGGCGCGGAGACGGCCAACCGGGTCGAGGCAGCCGGGTAAAAAGTCCCTTTTTCGTTGCCCCTTCGCCGGCGTCGCCCCAGCTTCTTCCACCGTGGAAAACGGCTATCAGGTCATCGCCCGCAGGTGGCGTCCGAAACGGTTCGACGACCTCGTCGGGCAGGAACACATCGTGCGCACGCTCTCCAACGCGATCACCCGGGAACGCATCGCCCACGCCTACCTGTTCATCGGCCCGCGCGGAACCGGAAAGACCAGCACGGCCCGCCTGCTCGCTTGCGCCCTGAACGGCGGCGAACGGCCCACAGTTGACTTCGACCCGGAGTCGCCCCTGGTCCAGTCCATCATGAGCGGGAGCTGCATGGACGTGATCGAGATCGACGGTGCCTCCAACAATTCCGTCGAGCAGGTGCGCGACCTGAGGGAGGACTGTCAATACCGGCCCTCCCAATGCCCCTACAAGATTTACATCATCGACGAGGTCCACATGCTCTCGCAGGCCGCCTTCAACGCCTTGTTGAAAACCCTCGAAGAGCCGCCGCCCCACGTGAAGTTCATCTTCGCGACCACGGAGAGCCAGAAAGTGCTCTCCACGATCGTCTCCAGGTGCCAGCGGCTGGAGTTCCGCCCGATCAGCGACGACGAAATCGTCGGCAGACTCGAGGAAATCGCCAGGAGCGAGGAAATCGGTATCGAGTCGGCTGCGCTCCGGGCGGTCGCCAAGCTGGCCAACGGGGGGATGCGCGACGCCCAATCCACCCTGGACCAGCTGATCGCTTTCTGTGGCAAGGAGATCACCGAGGCCGATGTGCTGGCTGTCTTCGGAATGGCCGGCGAGGCGGAACTCGCCGATCTCGGCAGTGCCCTGGCCGCCGCCGACTACGGTCGGCTCGTTGACTTGACTGACAGATTTTCGGCGGAAGGCAAAGACCTGGCGCGCATCCTCACCGATCTTTCCGGTTTGATCCGCGAGGCCCTTCTGGACGCCATCCGCTCCGGCGGAAGCAGCGACCGGCTCGGGACCAAACTTGAGATCGAGCCCCTCCTCCGCGTGCTCGACGCGCTGCGTGTCGGCAGCCGGTCGGTGCAGCGCGGTCTCTCCGAAAAGGTAAATTTCGAGGTCGCATTGCTGCGGGCGGTGGACCACGCGCGAACCCGCCCGATTGACACCGTCATCCGTCGAATTTCCACCCTCGCCGACTCCGTTCCGGCGGGGCAAAAAAAAAACTGATCGGGATGAGTCCGGCGAACTGAACGACAACGCCCTGCGGGCGAACACTGCGACCGCACCCTCCCCCGAACGACCGGAGCAACCCGCAGAATCCACCCCGGTAGCTGATCGGGATACCCCTCCCGCAGTTTCGGCTGCCAAAACCGATGAGGTGTCCGATCCGGCCCCCCCACCCGGCACGTCGGCAACCCCCGCCGCGGATAATGCCCATCATCGCGAGGACGACGTCCCGGACACCATCGACCTCGAAAAGGAAATCGAACGGGTCTCGGACCTGCCCTCCGCCGGAAACGAGCTGGAAGCACTTCTGGCCCGAACGCCACCCGATCTGCGCAAGATTCTCGAAGAAGAATTCCGGGCGGAGTTTCTAGGGCCCGTCGTCGTGGACCCAAAGAAACTGGACTAGCACGATCACCATGAAAGAGACATCCCTCCATCCCCGGAAAATCGCACCGTCCATTCTGGCAGCCGACCACTCCGCCCTGCGCCAGGCGGTCGAGACCGTCCGCAGCCAGCCCGTCGAATGGCTGCATATCGACATCATGGACGGTCGTTTCGTCCCGAACCTGAGCTTCGGACCGAAGACCGTGGCCGATCTCCGCGAAACGGGCAAGGGACTGTTCTTCGACACCCATCTCATGCTTGCCCGCCCCGATCTTCTGGTTGACGCCTTTGCCGAGGCCGGTTCCGATCAGATCACCATCCACACGGAGCCCTTTTACCCCGTCGGCGAAACCCTCCGCCGCATCCGCGGACACGGCCTCAAGACCGGTCTCGCGCTCAACCCGGACACCCCCCTCCACCGGGCACACTCGTTTCTGGAGGAGATTGACATCCTCCTGCTCATGACCGTCCAGCCCGGTTTCGGAGGCCAAAGCTTCCGCCGCGACGTCCTTCCCAAGATCGGCGAGGCGGCACACCTGCGCGAGAGCCACGGATTGTCCTTCCGGATCGAAGTCGATGGTGGAGTGGACGCCGGGACCGCCCCGCTCTGCGCCCAGGCCGGGGCGGACACGTTTGTCTGCGGGACCGCCTATTTCCGTGCGGATGACAAGAAGGCCTTCCAGGAACAGGTCGAGGGCTCTGCAACTTCTGCGTGACAGGGGGATTTTTTTCTTCCGCTTTCGGGAAAATTCACTTCCATTCGACCGCAAATGGCCCGCCTGCGACGCAAACCAGCGGAACCGGAAGAGTTCCAGATGGCGCCCATGATTGACATGGTCTTTCTGCTGTTGGTCTTTTTCATGACCGTCAGCAACCTCGCGCAAGCGCAGAAACGGGTGAAGCTCGATCTTCCGGAGAGCCACCAGGCGGACGTGCCTGAAGATCTCTCGGATCGCGCGGCCGTTTCCATCAAGGCCGATGGTACCGTTTTCTGGGGTGCGCGGGAGATGGACCCCGGCACCTTGTCCGAGCGTCTTGAGACCCTGGTCGCCGAAGAACCGGACTTGCGGGTGCAAGTGCGGGCGGACAGGGAAACCCCGTTCGAAGAAGTGCGCAAAGTCCTCCAGGCCTGTGCGCAAGCCGGTGCCTACGACGTGATTTACTCCACCTACGAAGCTGGTTCGTGAGAGAAAAATGGCCCGCCTGAAAAAGAAGCCCGCACCGAAACCGCAGATTCAGATCGCACCGATGATCGACTGCGTATTTCTGCTGCTCATTTACTTCATGGTATCGGCCACCCTTGAGAAGCAGGAAGCCGACCTCTCCTTCCAACTCCCGGGCACCGTCGAGCAAACGGAAGCGGTGGAAATGCCCGACGAGCAGATCATCGAAATCGACGACACCGGCCAGGTCATCGTCAACGATTACACCTACGACTCCCCGGAATCCCGGCGTTTCATCGAGCTGGCGGCCATGCTCACCCGGTTCAAGGAAGCCTCCAACGCAAACAAGACCGATGCCATCGTGACCATCTCCCCGGCCGATCTGACCTCGCACGAAACGATCGTCAAAGTCATGGACGCATGCTCCGTAGCCGACATCGACTCGGTCAACTTCGCACTCGGCGACATGCAAGGTTAACCGACCCCGAACCCCACCTGAACGACCCGCGGCACAGACACAAGGAAACAAACCCGAAAAGTATCGACCCTCCTTCCCGAGATTATCGCCCTCCCAATTCGTGCCCAGGGTACACTAATTGTGCAATCGCTATCGAAATCGGAAGACAATGGTATCGATACCGATTTCGATGACAATGTACTCGCTATCGAAATCGGGATCGGGATCGAAAAAATTTCACCCAGTTTGGGGGTTAAAGAATCGATACCGATTTCGATAGCGATAGCGATTTCGATGAAGACC
>CAYVUQ010000146.1:0-5020 GCA_964454915.1 uncultured Puniceicoccaceae bacterium | reverse complement strand
ACAACCTCGTCTGGATGCTCGCCATCGACCTCGCCAAGGTCCTGCTCTACCGTCAGATGGACCACCGCTCACGTCACCAGCAGAGGATCACCGGACTGGGCGCGAGGATCGACGCCTGAGCGACTCCATCGGTAGCAGCTGCACTCTGAAAAGCCCGGGAAAAGGCTTGTCTCTCTTTTCGGGGGGCTGAGGCCAGGAATGCTCAATCGTCCTGTCACGACCCGCCAATACCGCCGAACGGACATCGCCGCACTCCTTCGTTGCCACCATCCGCACTCCGCACCAACCTCGCCCTCTGGCATGATGGGGATAAACGAACGAGCAACCCCCAAACCGCCCGAGCCTCTGTGGCGGCAGGCGCAGCGGTGGTTGGAGCCCGTGCTTCAAGTGGGAGCCAGGGCGGTGGACGGCACGTGCGGCAACGGGGGCGACACCGCCTTTCTCGCTTCGCGCGGGGCCGAGGTTCTCGGGATCGACCTCCAGGAAACCGCCCTGCGAGCCACTGCGGAGAAACTGCGGGAGACCGGGACAGCGGCACGGCTCGTGAGGGCCGACCATGCCGATCTGGATGTGGTCCTGACACAACACGGCTTTGACTGGCTCGATGCCGCAATCTTCAACCTGGGCTATCTGCCGGGTGGAGACCGGTCCATCCGCACCCGCCCGGAGAGCACAATCGCGGCCCTCGGGGCGGTGCTGGACCGTGCAGTGCCGGGATTCCGCCTGGCTGCGGTGGCCTACCGGGGGCACACCGGAGGGCGCGCCGAGGCGGAGGCGGTGCACGGGTTCCTGTCCGGGCTTCCAACCGAACGATTCCGGTACGAGGCCGAGGACTGCGACGGTGTCGCCGCAGGTCCGGTTCTCCACCGGGTCGAAGCACTCCGCTGCAGCACGGACTGATCCGGTCCGTTGACGCGGCACGGATTTTCCACAAAGAAAGGGGTTGTTATGTCCCTTTTCAGGCACAATTCCCCTCTCATTCCGGCACTTATGTTTCTGACCGCCAGCATCGCCGCCGCCTTCCCGTGGCCCCAGGCATCCTCCGACCTCGAACCGGACCCCCGCATCCGCTTCGGCTCACTGCCCAACGGCATGGGCTACCTGATCCGGCCATCCGACGAGCCCCCGGAGCGCGTCAGCCTCCGGCTGGTGGTGCAGGCCGGTTCGCTCATGGAGACCGAGGAGCAGCGCGGGCTGGCCCACTTCCTCGAACACATGGCCTTCAACGGCACACGCGGCTTCGGTCCGGGTGAGATGGTCGAGTATTTCCAACGCCTCGGGATGGCCTTCGGGGCGGACACCAACGCCAGCACGGGGTTCGACCGGACAATGTACAAACTGGAGCTTCCCGACGGCAACGAACGCCTGCGGAACGAAAGTCTCCATCTCCTGCGCGACTACGCCGACGGCATCCTCTTCGGCCCCGGAGAAATCGAAAAGGAAAGGGGTATCATCCTCGCCGAAAAGGTCAGCCGCGACACCGTCGATTTCCGCACGTTTCAGGCCGAGATTGGCTTTCTGCTTCCCGACTCGCGATTCCCCGGGCGGATGCCCATCGGGGTGGAGGAGGTCATCCGCACCGCGCCGCGCGAGGAGTTTCTCGATTTCTACCGGACCTGGTACCGGCCCGACCGCACGTTTCTGGTCGTCACCGGAGATATCGATCCCGACACCTGGGAGGCGGCCATCAAAGAAACCTTTTCTTCCTTCGGCGAGGGGAGCGGACAAGCCACCCCTCCCCCGCCCCACGGCTCCGCTTCCTTCGACGGTATCAAGGCCAGGGTCCACCGCGAGCCCGATGCCCAGGCCGTGCGCTTCGAGCTGTCCACGGGGAGCTTGCTGAACGATCCGCCGGACACCGAGGTCCGCCGGATCCGCGAAGGGCAGCTACGCATCCTCAACAACATCCTTTCGCGTCGTCTGGAGCGGCTCGCACGCGACGAGGGGTCTCCGATCGTCTCCAGCTACGCCTACACGTATCCACTCTATGAATTCGTTGAGTTGTCGGGCATCTCCGCCACCGTCAAGGCACCCGAATGGCGCGAAGGGGTCGAAATCGTCGAGCGCGAATTGCGCCGCGCCCTGGAACACGGCTTCGCCGAGGCCGAAGTGCTGGAAGCGGAAGCGAATCTGCTGCGCGAGGTCCGCGAAAAGGTGGAGGGGCAGGACACCCGCAAAAGCGCGAGCTGGGCCGACGAATACGCCCACCTGATCGATTCCGTACGGGTTCCGGTTTCACCGGAGCGCGAGTTGGAGATCGCCACCGAGGCGGCCACCCTGTCCACACCCGACACCTTGCTGGACTTGCTGCGCCAGGTCTGGGGCACTTCCGGGCGCAGGCTCTTCCTGACCGGACCACTCGACGAGGATATCGATGCTGATTCCCTCCTCGCGGTTTTCTCCAACTCCGCGCAATCCCCGGTCGCACCGCCCGCAATGCTCGGCGATCTCGAGTTCCCGTACCATGCCGAAGGATCGACACCCCCCGGCAGCGAAACCCGGATCGAGGACCCGGCACTGGTCCAGGCCGTCTATCCGAACGGTGTGCGGGCGAACTGGAAGCAGACTGACTTCGAGGAAGAGACCATCCACATCGTCGTTCGGGTGGGCGGTGGAGGACTGACTCTTCCGAACGACCTTCCGGGGATCGCAAGGCTGGCGGAAGGTGCCTTTCTGGAAGGCGGACTCGGCGCAATCTCCTTCGACGACCTGCGCACCGTTACCGCTGGCAAGACCGTTGAAACCACGTTCTCCGTAACCGAGGATGCCTTCGAAATCCGCGGCAAGACCCGGCCCGAAGACCTCGGCCTGCAGATGGACATCCTCCGTGCCTACCTCGAAGACCCCGGGTTCCGCCCCGACGGTCTGTCCTTTTTCCGCCGCAACATCGGCCCGACCTACCGCCAGCTTCGCTCCACCTGGCAGGGCGTCCTCCAGAGCAAGGGCTGGCCCTTCCTGTACGGCAACTTCGGCATCCACCGCTTCCCCACCGAGGAAGAGATGGAGAGCCGCACCTACGAGGAACTCCAGGCCTGGCTTCTGCCCCAGCTGCAGGATGGCTACGTGGAAGTCTCCGTAGTTGGCGACTTCGAAGAGGCCTATATGCGGGACGAGCTAGACCGCGTGTTCGGCACGCTGCCCGGGCAACGCCCCCACAGGCCCCTCCACGAGCCAGGCGCGGTAGGCCCCGTCTTCCCCGAGGGCGAGCAGGCACTGCTCGAGGTCGCATCCGACATCCCGCAGGGGTGCGCGTTCGTAGCCTTTCCCTCGGCCGGGCTCGCTCCGGTCCGGGAGAGCCGCCGCCTGTCGCTCCTCGCATCCGTTCTCGACGACCGGCTCCGCCGCACCATCCGCGAGGAGTCCGGCCAGGCCTACAGCTATACCGCCTCCAACCGACCGAGCGACACATATCCATTCGGCGTTTTCTTCGCCGCAGCGATCCTCGCACCCGATCTCGTGGACCCCGTGGCGGACACCGTTCTCGATCTGAGCCTGTCCTTCCAATCGGACCCGATCAGCCAGGACGAGCGCAAACGTGCCCTCGCGCCCAACCTCAAGCAGCTGGAGGATATGCGCCGGGACAACCGCTACTGGGCTCGCGTGCTCTCGGGCTCGCAGGCAAACCCCGACCAGATCGAGTGGTCCCGTACCCTCCTCGACGGCTTCCGCGCGATTACTGCCGGGGAGTTGCAGGAGACCGCCCTGAAGTATCTCACCCGGGACAAGGCCGCCATCGTGCTGATTCGGACCGAAAAGGACACCCGAGATTAGCGTTGACCAATCAACATATCAGGATTTGTTGATTGGTTATGAATTTTTTTGAGAACGTATGGACGACCGGCAAGCCCGTCTGCTCGGTCGAATTTTTCCCGCCCAAAACCCCCGAGTCGGAGAAGCAGTTTCTGCGCACCGCCGAGCAACTGCGGAACTACGCGCCGGATTTCGTCTCCATGACCTACGGGGCCGGCGGCAGCAGCCGCGAACGCTCCATCGGCTTTGGGCGGCAGCTGCGCGAGGACTACGACTACGAGGTGCTTCCCCATCTGACCTGCGTGGGCCATTCACGGGATGACATCCGCAGCATCCTCGCCGATTTCGAGGAATCGGGCTTCCAGGGGATCATGGCTCTGCGGGGCGACCCGCCGAAAGGGGCCACCGAATTCGAACCGCATCCCGACGGGCTGCGTTACGGCTCCGACCTTGTGGAATTCATCCGCAACACCCATCCGCGCTTCGCCCTGGGCGTCGCGGGCTACCCGGAAAAGCATCCCGAAGCCCCGTCTGTCGAAGATGACTTGCGGAATCTGGGAATCAAGGTCGCAGCGGGCGCAGACTTCATCACCACCCAGCTCTTTTTCGAAAACGCCGACTATTTCAGCTTCGTGGAAAAGTGCCGCCAGGCCGGGATCACCATCCCCATCCTGCCAGGAGTTCTCACCGCAGTTTCGTGGAAACAGGTCTCCCGCTTCTGCAACATGTGCGGTTCTCGCATCCCGGAGAAGCTGGCCCGCGACCTCGAAGCGGCCTCCGGCGACAGCGAAGCCGAGAGCGAGATCGGCATCCGCTGGGCGCAGGACCAGATCACCGAACTCCTCCGCAGCGGTGCTCCCGGCTTCCACCTCTACATCCTCAACCGCTCAAAACCGGCCCTGGAACTGATGCGGCGGCTGGGCGAAGACCTGGGCGAAAACTTCCGCGCCATGACCCGGCCCGCGGAAGAAGCTCTTTGAAGCGACCCCGTCAATAGAGGCATCTCACCGCCGCGTACGCGCTGGAATTCCTCTCGAACTGGCCGTAAAAGGTATCGTCCTCTTCCCCCGCAAAAAGGTTCGCCCCCACGTCAAATCGCCAGTTGTCGTCCCATTTCCATGACGAAACGAGCCGGACAAACACGTCCTGATCGGTCGGGGAAAAGAACACGATACCGCCGACGGACAAGTCGTCCCGCAACAGGAGCTTCGTCAGCCGCAGGCGCACCACTAGCCTGAAATCGTCCTGATTCGCGGCTAGCGGCGGCGCG
>CAYVUQ010000145.1:4072-5053 GCA_964454915.1 uncultured Puniceicoccaceae bacterium | reverse complement strand
GGGTCGAGCTGACCGGCCAGGATATCTATGATCTTTTCCGCGAGTCTTTCGTGAACCTGGAGGACCCGCTTCGCCTGGTCTCCTACCGGATCGAGCGGCTCGACGGTGACAAGGGCCGGTTCCGCTTCTCGGGAACAGTCTCCGAAGAGGGTCGGGAGATAGCGGTGGAGGGCGAAGGGAACGGTCCCATCAACTCCCTGGTACACGCCCTGGAAAGCCGCGGCTGGAAAAACTTCCGCCTCCGCGATTACGAACAGCACGCCATCGGGCACGGGTCGGCCACGACCTCGGCCGCCTATATCCTCGTAGAGCGTTCGGACGGCCGCCTTTTCCACGGCTGCGGACTGGACACGAACATTGAGGAAGCGGGCCTGAAAGCCCTGCTTAGTGCCGTAAACCGTTCTCGAAAAACGAGTTAGCTGAGATACAAAGATGCTGCAAAATTGGTTGCATGGCGGGGTCCTACTCCTACACTTTCCGGTAATGAAGTCGAGTTCAGGCATTGGGTCCGCGAGGGCTCCCCGCCGAAATCAGAAACACACAGGGGTCGCGCGGGGTCCCTGGGAGCGCAGGAGGTCGCGATGAGCGAGGAATTCTACGACGAAAACGATTGGGAGGACCTTCCCGAGCCTATCTGGAAGGAATTCGACTGGCAGCGCTATCTGAATGAATCCGACGGCGAGATCGAGCGTTTCGCCCACCTTTATCTGAGCACCAAACCCGCGTTTGATCGGCTCGACACCGTGGCGCGTGACATGGGATGGGACAGTGGCGACTGGTCCATCGAGGATGCCGGGTTCGCGGACGAGGAGGGAGAGCAGATTCCCGCTTCCGAAAGAAGGGGCGATCCCGAATACGATCCGTTTACCGTCCACCAGCATCCCGTTTACATCGCCACCCGCGCCCTGCACCTTATCATACGCCGGGAGTGGGAATCCCTGCTCGCTGATGGTCTGGCCCCCTCCGGCCCTACGGTCTCGT
>CAYVUQ010000145.1:0-4062 GCA_964454915.1 uncultured Puniceicoccaceae bacterium | reverse complement strand
CGTGGATGCTGGGCCGGTCTCTCCACGAAGGAGAGATCGCAGCGCTCCTCGCCACCCAGGCGGTGGAGATGGGGGATGTCGAACTGGCCGTCTGCCACTTCAAGGCCATGCTCGGTGAACTGAACCGTTCCCAGGCGATTCTTCCGGGCATGTCCCCCGGTTGCTCCCGGCGGCTTCGGGCCGCCGACCGCGTTCTTCGCGGCGCACTCTTCGACCTCCGCGAAATCGCTTTGCGGGTGATCTACGAATGCCGGGACGAAGCCCGGCGTCGTCCTACCGACAAGGATTGATAACCCCACAGTCGCCCCCGGCATTGCCCGGCGGGTACTTGCGCGAACATCTCTCATTCCGTAGCAGCTTTCCCTATCCATGAAATCCGAACTCACCAGAGCCCTGGCCCGTGCGCGAACCGGTTGCGATGACGATTTCCTCACCATCGTCCGCCACTACGAAAGTCTCGTGTTTGGCTTTTTCCGCATTCAGGACCCCTCCTGTCCGTCGGGAGCGATGAACGCCACCCAGCGTTTGTTTTTCCGCCTTTGGGACAAAGTGGCCGACCTGCCCCGTGTTTCCGATTTCGAGCGGGAACTGGTGGCGGCTTTGGTCGAGCGTGATCTCGAAACAGGGACTGTCCCAAAAGATCCGCGGTTGGCCGCTCTGGCGGGGCTTTCCGCCCGTGACAGGGTGATTGCGCTGGCGGTCGAGATCGGGAATTGGTCGGTCGAATCGGCGGCGCGCGCCTTTGGTGTCTCCAGGGCGGCGATGGAGCACGATCTCCTGCGTGTGCGGTGCGATCTGATCGGCGTGCATTTTATCAATCTCTCGGAGGACGAGAAGCGCGTGCTCCGGGAGGTGAGCACCCATCTGTGTCGGGACCTTTCCAAACGGCAGCGCAAACGGATGGCCGAGGCGACCTGCCGCTCCGCCGAGTTGCGCGACTTCAAGGCACGGTGTCTCGAAAAGCGCTGCGAGATGGTCGAGCTTTGGCTCGACTTCCGGCTCTCCGAGGAAGAGCAGGCGTGGCTGTTGGACGGCCTCCTCAATCTCCTGCAGCGCACCCGCGAGGAAAATGAGAAGCTCGGCTCCCCCGGGTTCCGCTGGTTCCTTCCGCGGCGGCGGCGGAAATTCTCCTACTCGTGAGACGCCTGCGACCGACCACCGCAGCCGTCCGCAAACCGCACGTTCCTTGAGTTTCTGGAGCGAGGCACGGGAAAGCGGCTTCGAGACCGTGTGCGCGGTCGATTTCGAAGGCGGTGAGCGCACCGGTGTGGTTGAGTTCGGGTTGGTCTTCTTCGGCGCGGAGGGAATCCGGGAAACCCGCACAGGTCTGTGCCTGCCACGGGGATCGGTCCCGGGACGCGAAACGGAGACTCACGGTCTCGACGCCCGTGCGCTGGCCGGATCGGCCCCGTTTTCGGATCATTGGGAACTCTTCCGCGACACCCGTCGCGCGGGACCTCTCCTCGCCCACTCGGCCCAGGTGGAGGACCGGTTCCTGCGCAAGCAATGGCCGACGCCAGGAAATGTCCGCGACTGGGCGCAACCCGCTGGCGAATGCATCGGATGGGGGCCCTGGCTCGACAGTTGCGCGCTGGTGCGGGCTGTGGCGCCGGGATCGTCCGCCGCCCTCCGACCCATTGTGGAAGGATGGGGGATGGCCGGGAAGTTGGACGATCTGGCGGCGCGGCATTGTCCCGCGGGCCGTCGCCGCTGGCACGCCGCCCTCTACGACGCGTTGGCCTCGGCACTGGTCTTTCTTCGGCTCGTGGAAGCCCGCCCGGACTGGAGTCTCCGACGGTTGTTCCGTCTCAGTGCCGGCCTTGGCGAGGCAAACGAGCAGTCCGAGATGTTTTGAGCAAGCCCGGTAATTCCACATTGCCCGCGCGTGCAAGCGGCCAAAGAATGCGGGCTCGTGAAAATTCTGCTGTCCGTTCCCCCCGCGCTTTCCAGGAGCCATCCCAAGTGGATCAACCGTGTCTTCGATGACTCTTTTGCCACCCACGATCCCATCGACGCCAAACTGGGATCGGGGGGAGGGTCCGTCCACCTTCTGCGCGAGGCCTGGAAAAACGATCCCTGCGGAATACCGTTTCCCGAATGGCTTTCGGCAGAAAGACGGATCCTTCTGCACGCTGGCGGTCAGAGCCGCAGGCTGCCCGCCTATGCCCACTGCGGCAAAGCCCTGATTCCCGTTCCTGTCTTCCGCTGGTGCACCGGACAGAGAATTGACCAGACCCTCGGGGAATTGCAGATTCCACTTCTCACCCGGTTCCTCGCTGCTGCGGGCCCGGGCACCCACACCCTGGTGGCGAGCGGAGATGTTTTGCTGTGGAACGATGGACCTCTTCCGCCGGTTCCCGAAGCCGATGTCGTCTGTGTGGGGCTGTGGAGCACGCCGGAAAGAGCGGCCGGACACGGAGTCTTTTTTGCTCCCCGCGGCAACTCGTCGGAATTCCACCACATGTTGCAGAAGCCGACCCCGGCGCAGATTCTGGCGCGGTCCCGCGATTTTCTATACCTTCTCGATGTCGGGATATGGCTCCTGAGCGACCGTGCCGTGGGGGTGTTGGTGGAACAGTGCGGCTGGGATCCTTCACTCTCGCCCGAACAGCACCTGGAGGGATACGATCTCTACGGCACCTTCGGGCCCGCCCTCGGTATCAGTCCCACCCAGCCGCATCCGGCGGTCTCTGATCTGACTGCGGCACTTGTAGCCCTGCCCCACGGGGAATTCCACCATTTCGGAACATCGGCAGATTTGGTGGACTCCTCGCTGGCCCTTCAGAGCCGGGTGAACGACCAAAACCGCATCTTCAGCCCGCTGATCAAACCCCATCCTTCGATCTTTATCCAGAATGCCGATGTGTGCCCGCGGCTCACTTCCGAAAACCGTCGGGTATGGATCGAAAACAGTGACATTCCCTCCGGTTGGACCCTTCGTGAACGGCACGTTCTCACCGGGGTCCCCGCCAATAACTGGGACCTTGATGTTCCGGCAGGGGTTTGTCTCGACTTCGCCCCCCTGTCCGACGGCGGTTTGGCCTTCCGCCCCTACGGGTTCGAGGATTCATTCCGCGGTCCTGCTGATGCTCCCGAAACGATGTGGATGGGCCGTCCTTTCCTTGAGTGGTTCGCCAAACGTGGTCTCCAGACGCCCGACGGGAACGATATCCAGAGGATACCTCTCTTTCCCGTGCAGGGCGAAGAGGAGTGGGATTCGGAATTCCTCCAGTGGATGATCGATCCGGTCCCGCCGCAGCGACCCGAGTTCGCGGATCGTTATCGCCGGAGCAAGCTGCTTTCCGCAGAAGAGACGGGAATGCACGCGGATATCGAGCGGCTTGAGGCCGACAGGGCAGCGCGGTTGGCCCGTTCCCTTCCGGTTCTGGCGAAACACGCCGACCGCAGTGTCTTTCTTCAGTGCGACCTGCACCACGCCGCTTCGGTTGCCGCCGCCGCCGGAATCGATTTTCCGGATAGTGACACGAGTGTGGACCGTGGGCTTTTCGCACTCATCCGCGAAAAGATGTTCAGGTCCACCCTGGTCCGTCAGCAGGGCGGTGACGGCACCCGTGATGAGGAGGAAGCTTTTGACGCACTTCGTGAAGCGATCATCGCTCCTTACCGCCGGGGAGGATGCGTCCCGGCCAATTCGATGTTGGCGGACCAGGTCGTCTGGGCGCGTTCTCCGCTGAGGTTGGACCTGGCCGGAGGCTGGACTGACACACCACCGTATTGCTTCATGAACGGGGGACGGGTAGTCAATCTGGCGGTCGAGTTGAACGGCCAGCCTCCCGTTCAGGTTTTCGCCCGCACCGGTGAGCGACCCGGTATTGTGATCAGGTCGATCGATCTGGGCCTGGAAGTGTTCTTGCGGGACTACGACGATATCGGTGCCTATGCGGAGATCGGCTCGGGGTTCGCGATTCCGCGGGCGGCGCTTGCTTTGTGCGGATTTCACCCGGATTTTCAGACCGGTTCACCCTTCTCCTCGCTCGCGGAGCAGTTGGAGGCGTTCGGTGGCGGACTGGAGCTTTCGTTGCTCTGTGCCGTCCCGAAGGG
>CAYVUQ010000144.1:0-5069 GCA_964454915.1 uncultured Puniceicoccaceae bacterium | reverse complement strand
ACTGAATTCCGCTACGGGTTACTTCGTTCTCCCGGTGCTGCAGAACACGAATCTGTCGCGGCCTTGCAGGTCCTTTTCACCCCAGGCTTCCGCGTAGCCTTCTTTGCGGGCCTGTTCGATGAGCACTGCGTGTTGGGCGGGTCCCGTTTCGAGGGCAAGCAGACCTCCGTCGTTCAGAAAAGGCGGGGCTTGAGCGACGATGTGCAGGAGGTCGGCCAGGCCTTGCTGTTCGGCCACCAGGGCGCAGCGCGGCTCGTGCTCGCGGACCTCCGCTTCCGCAGTACGCCACTCGTCTTCTCCGAGATAGGGCGGGTTCGAGATGATCAGGTCGTAGCTGTCGTCGATAGCCTCGAACCAGTCCGATTGTTTCCACTCCACTTCGAGGTTCAGCCTCTCCCCGTTCGACCGCGCGAGGGCGAGGGCATCTTCGGAGCGGTCAACGCCGGTTACAGCGGCGGCCGGACACGCGGCCTTCAGTGCCAGGGCGATTGCCCCGGAGCCGGTGCCGAGGTCGAGGATGGTTGTCGGGGGGTGCCGGACGCGGGCCATGGAGACCTCGACAAGCTGCTCCGTCTCCGGTCGGGGAATCAGCGCGGCGGGACCTACGTGCAGGTCCAGTCCGTGGAAGGGGTGCTGGCCAAGGATATGGGAGAGCGGCTCGCGACGGCCCCGGCGGGCAATGAGGGGTCGGGCGACCGCCAGCAGCTCATCCGTCATCGGGCGGTCGAACTGGAGGTAAAGGTCCATCCTCCGGCAGGAGAGGGCACTGGCCAGGAGGTGCTCGGCATCGAGCCGTGGTTCGGGGATTCCTTTGGCGGCGAGAAACGCTTCGGATTTGCGAAGGATTTCGAGGAGGGTCTCCATGGTGCCGCCGGGTCAGGAGTCTGCCGATTCCTCTTGGAGCGAGGCTTCGGCACGGGCACGGATGTCGTGGTTGAAGAGTTCCGTGAGCAGGTCGTCGAGTCCGCCCGCGATGATGCCGTCGAGGTCGTGGCTGGTCCAGTTGATGCGGTGGTCGGTCACGCGGCTCTGGGGGAAGTTGTAGGTGCGGATGCGTTCGCTGCGGTCGCCCGATCCGACCTGACTGCGGCGATCGGCGGCGTAGCGGGAGCGTTCTTCGGCCTCGCGCTGTTGCAACAGACGCGAACGGAGGACCTTGAGGGCCTTCGCCTTGTTTTTGATCTGGGAGCGTTCGTCGGCGCAGCTGACAATCATGCCGGTGGGCTTGTGCAGAATCTGGACGGCCGAGTCGGTGGTGTTGACCCCTTGTCCGCCCGGCCCGCTCGCCCGTGAAACGCTGATCTCGAGTTCCTCGGGTTGAATCTCCACATCGACCTCCTCGGCCTCGGGCAGGACCGCGACGGTGGCGGTGGAGGTGTGGATGCGACCGTTGGTTTCTGTGGTGGGCACCCGTTGGACGCGGTGTACGCCGCTTTCGAACTTGAGGGTGCGGTACACCTCTTCCCCGGAAACGAGGAAAATCACTTCCTTGAAACCGCCCGATTCCGATTCGCTCGAGCTCATGGGCTCGATCCGCCATCCGCGGGATTCGACGAAACGGCTGTACATGCGGAACAGATCGGCGGCAAACAGGGAGGCCTCCTCTCCGCCGGCACCGGCGCGGATTTCCATGACCGTGTTGCGCGAGTCGGAAGGATCGCCCGGCACGACCAGCAGGGTAATCTCCTCTTCGAGGGCGGCGAGGCGTTCCTCGAGTCCGGGTAGCTCCGTTTCGGCCATCTCGCGGATTTCGCGGTCCTCGCCCGAGTCCTGGAGAATCTCCCGCGATTCGCCGATCTGCCGTTCCAGGGATCGGTAGTCCTCGGCGAGAGCCAGAAGGCGGGTCAGTCGCTGGTGTTCGCGGGCGCAGGCGGCGGCCTTGCGACCGTCGCCGAAGATAGCCGGGTCGCTCATTTCGCGGTCTTTTTCCGCGAGCCTGCCGCGAAGGGAATCGCTGTCCGGGAGAAGTTTCATTGGGGGAATCGTGGTGAGGCTGCGGGCGCAAGGCAAGAGAGGCCTTTGGGCAGCGCGTGAATGGAGCTTGATCCGGGCCGACGTGTGCGGATGATGCCGGAATGGTGCCGGAACCGAATGACAGGATGGATGGGGCGCAGGTGCGCCGGACGCTGGAAAATGCCGGAGTCGTGGGCGAACAAGCGGCACGTTTCCTTGATCTTCTGAACGAGGATGGTGTCAGCCGTGCGGAATGGAAGGCGTTTCTTTCGACGGTGGACGAATCGCCGTATGGCCTGGCTGACTGGGTGGGCGCATTGCTTTTGCTGGCCGACAGGATTTCCGGAGAGGGACGTGCCCGTCCGCCGATTGATTCGCTTTTCGGCTACGTCGGCTGCTGTGCGGAGCGAGCCGGAAGCGGTGCGGCCATGGCGGCCCTGGAGGATACTGTGGAAGAGGCATGGGCGACTTTCGGCTTCGCCGGGGAAGCGCGGGGGTAAGCATTTGAGCGGCGTTCGCCAGGTATTGCCGCTGTGCGCCTTTCTGGCGTGTGCGTCCGGGGCGGGGGCGCAGATTGCGGATTTCGGTGACTTCATCAGCGAAGCGATCAACGATGTGCGCGCATTCGCCCGTGAGGAGCTGGGTGCAGAGAACGTGGGCGCGGCCTACGCCGGATTGATCAATTTCGCGGGCAATCCCGATGTCTCGGCGGCGACCTACTACATCGACGACGAGTTTGTACGGGACTCGACCCTCAAGGTGGTCCGCGGAAGTTTGCGCCATGAGTTTGGCAAAGACGGCGACAAATGGCGACCGTTCGTGCAGGCACTCTTTCCGTATCAGACATTCTCCTACACGGAGGGCTGGAGTGAATCCACCCGGATCAACGCGAAGTGGAAGGCCTATGGGGTGGTCGGAACCACGGGAGTCCAGATTGCCACCGGAAAGAGATGGCGTTTCACTCCGGCACTCAATTTCGGGTCGGTCCGGTTGGAGAGCAACGCCGGTTACCGGGGCAGATTTGCCGAGACCATTCTGGCTCCGGCCCTGGACGGTCTGGCCTACGACTGGGATGCCGATGCCTGGGTGGCGGGGCTCACTCTCTGGATGGACTACGAGCGCAGTTTCGAGACCTTCGACGGGTCCGCGCATATGGGAGTGACCCACAACCGGGTTCATTCCTACCGGGTTTCCGACGATGCGATCCGCTTCTCGAGCAGTGCGACCACCCTGGTGGGATCGGTCGAAACGGTTCATCCCACCGTCATCGAGGTGGCGCGTTTCCCGCTGTCGGTCGTCCTGTCGGGCGGGGGAACGCTCTTCCTTGGTCCGGGGAGAAAGGCACTGGGCTTTGACAGGTTTCTCAGTGCGGGTGCGGCGCTGCAGGCAGACATCGAACGGTTGGGTCTGGGGGTCAGGAAGGTCAGCCTCGGAGGGATGGGCATCGTCGGTCCGGACGTGGTCGGGTGGAATCTGATCTTCAATTATTCGTTTTGATCCGGGCCAATCGTGTGCTTGCCTGATCCTCCTCGGGAGGTTCAACTGCCCCAATGAAGTCCCAGAAGGTCGCCGTTCTCGATTTCGGATCGCAGTACACGCAAGTCATCGCGCGGAGGGTGCGGGAGTGCAATGTTTACTCGAAAATCTTCCCGTTCAACGTACCGGCGGACACTCTCCGGGAGGAGGGCGTGCGCGGTGTGATCCTTTCCGGTGGCCCCGCGAGCGTGTTGAAAGAGAATTCTCCGACGCCGGACGCGGGGATATTCGATCTGGGTGTGCCTGTGCTGGGCATCTGCTACGGGGCACAATTGATCGCCCACTTGCTCGGCGGCGAGGTATCCCGCAGCGACCGGCGCGAATATGGTCACGGGACACTGCGTCTGACCCGGCCCAGCCGTCTTCTGGCCGCTTTGCCGGAGGAAGTCCGGGTGTGGAACTCGCACGGCGACCGCCTGATCCGACGGCCCGATGGGTTCGAGGCGGTGGCGGCCACGGAAAATTCGGAGTTCGCGGCGATCGAGAACGACGAGCGGGCGGTTTTCGGCTTGCAGTTCCATCCGGAAGTCTCGCACACCGAATGCGGTGCCGAGATCCTGCGAAATTTCCTTTTCAAAGTGTGCGGATGCACTGGCGACTGGTCGATGGCGAACTTTATCGACCGCTCGGTCGAGGATATCCGGCGCACGGTGGGCGATGAGCATGTCGTGCTCGGTTTGAGCGGGGGAGTGGATTCCTCGGTCGCGGCGGCCTTGATCCACAAGGCCATCGGAGACCAGCTCACCTGCGTCTTCGTGGATAACGGACTTCTTCGCCTGAGGGAACGCGAGCAGGTGGAGCTGCTTTTCCGCGAAAACTTCGCCATGGACCTGCGGGTGGAGGACCAGTGCGATTTCTTCCTGAAACGACTGGCGGGAGTCACCGATCCGGAGGAGAAGCGGAAGAAGATCGGGAACGCGTTTGTGGAAGTCTTCGAGATGGCGATTCAGAAGATCGGCGAAGTAGCGTTTCTGGCGCAGGGCACCCTGTATCCCGATGTCATTGAGAGCGTCGCCATCGATGGTAATCCCGCCGCACTGATCAAGAGCCATCACAACGTGGGAGGGCTGCCGGAGAAAATGCGGCTCAAGCTGCTGGAGCCCCTGAGGCAGCTCTTCAAGGACGAAGTCCGTCTCCTCGGTCGCGAGCTGGGTCTGCCCAAGGAAGTTCTCTGGCGACAGCCCTTCCCGGGCCCCGGCCTGGGGGTGCGTGTGCTGGGTGAGATTCGCGAGGAGTACCTGGAGATTCTGCGGCGGGCCGACGCCATTCTACAGGAGGAGATGTTTGCCTCGGATTACTATTACAAGGTCTGGCAGAGTTTCTGCGTGTTTTTGCCGGTGCGGACAGTCGGGGTGATGGGGGACGAACGGACCTATGACCACGTCATCGCGCTCCGGATTGTCGAGAGCATCGATGCCATGACGGCGGACTGGGCACGCCTGCCCCATGATCTGGTGCGGAAGATTTCCAATCGGATCATCAACGAGGTGGACGGCGTGAACCGGGTTGTTCTCGATGTAAGCGCGAAGCCGCCGAGCACCATCGAGTGGGAGTGATACGGCAGGACCGGCGGTGTCCTG
>CAYVUQ010000143.1:0-5085 GCA_964454915.1 uncultured Puniceicoccaceae bacterium | reverse complement strand
ATTCCGAGGAGCGCGACCAGGGCGGCGGGCACCATCAGGAACAATAGCAGGTTCAGGAGTTCGCTTTGGCTGAGAACGATCAGATAGCGTCGGATTTCCTTCGGGGCGATATTGATGTTATCGCCGATATCCATTCCCCAGTTGAGGGCACTGAGAAAGAGGAGGCGGTTGCCGAAGGCGTCGAGCCGCGAATTGGTCACGAAGTCGGCGTTGCCGACCACGACGAAACGCCCTCCCTGGACCGCCGAGAGGGAGAACTCGAAAGCGGTGTCGGCATCCCTTTGCGAAGCCACGGCGATCGGCACCGGTCCATCGATGTCTTCTCCTTCGTCGAAAGAAACGGTGGTGCCGGGTCGCAGTTCGCTCTCTCCCCAGCTCTGTTCGGATGTGAGGAGGAGGGTGGAAAGTTTGAGAGTAGCGGGGTCGCGCGCGGCCTCCGGATCGGGAAGGATGGGCCGCGGCAGGCCGAAAAGAACCGTCACCCCCAGGTTGCGCAGAAAGTCGGCGACGGGATGTTCGGTGAATCCCCGGATGATCAGATCGCCGGTGGCGGACTGGAAATCGGGCCCGGCGTCCACCACGATGCGGTCGTCGATGCGGATTCCCCACTCCAGGGCGAACGTTTCGAGCCCGGTCGCCCCGCCGGGCTCCAGCAGTGCGATGATCGCGCCTTTCTCTTCGTTCAGGTAATCGCGCAGCAGGCTGACCTCGCGCTCGCGGAACTCGGTTACCGGTGCCACGATGACCACTGCTCCCGCATCGTCCGGGATCCGGGCGTGATTGGTCAGGTCGATGGTCTCGAGGGCGAAACCGCGTTCACGGAGGAAGGAACCCAGCCGCGAGAGGCCGTTCAACGGATCGACACTGCCAAGGGAGTACTCACCCTGCCCGGAAAGAAAGTACACCTTCTGGTCGGTCTCGCGGGTCACCTGAAGAATGGCACTGAGGAATTCCTCCTCCCCGCGGAAGGCCTTCAACTCGCCGTCCTCGAGCTTGTAGAGACGGTCGAGCGAAATCTGTTTCATCCTGGTGCCGGAAGTGACCAAAATGGAGCTTTCCGAGCTGATCCCGTGTCTGCCGAGCACCTCCCGCGCACGGTTGCGCTCCCGGAAGACATCGATGAAATCCACGTTGATGTTGTCGTTGCCCTTGTTCCGTGAAAACATCTGGATATTCGAGAGGAGCTTCCGCAGGTCGCGCAGAACGCGACGACCGGTTTCGTCCGTTTCGATATCCGGAAAGACGACGTGGATATCTACTGGCTCGAGGACCGTTTTGAGGTAGGCTTCGGTTTCGGGCGACAGGGAGTATTTCCGTTCCTCGGTCAGATCGGTTCGCTGGAAGGCCCGTGACCCGATAAAATTCACCGCACCGATGAGGACCAGGCAGAGCACGACCTGTACGGCGGCGTTGAGCCGCCTCCAGCGGTTCACGCGGCGGAAGTTGTCCCGGGAACTCATGCTTTGCGTTCGACGAGGATGGTCGAGAAGAGGAGGAACAACGCGGTTCCGGACAGATAGTAAACGAAGGGCCGCGTATCAATGATGCCGGCACTGAAGTCCAGCAAGTGTTCGAATGTCTGGAGGTACCCGAAGAGCGGGCCGAAAATTTCCATCGGACCGTTTTCGGGGATCGGCACCTCGAGGAGCAGGCGGCTGCCGGCGATGAGCAGGAAAAGCCCGGTGAAGCAAAGCATCCCCGCCACCAGTTGGGAGCGGGTCAGACTCGAGCAGAAGATTCCCATAGAGACGAAGAGCGTGCCGCTGAGCGCGACGAAAACGAACCCTCCAAGAAGCGAAGGGGGGTCAAAAAGAATCGCCACGGCCTGATCCATCGAGGCCGCCTCGGCGGCGATCAGCGGAAAGGCGAAGGTCGCCGCCCAGAGAACCAGATAGAAAACGTACACCGCGCAGAACTTGGCCAGCACCACGGCCAGCGGTCGGGTAGGGGTGGTCAGCAGGGTTTGCAGGGTTCCCTGGCGGCGTTCTTCGGCGAGGCTGCGCTTGGTCTGCAGTGGCACGACAAAATAGGCGGGCATCCTGAAAACGCGGAAGAACTGGGTCGGCGGCGGCTCCTCCTGTGGGGTCAGGGTAAACGCCTTGAGAATCGACCAATAGACCAGCCCCATCAGGACCAGAAAGAGAACTCCGGCGATATGGGTGGCCGGGCTGAACGCGAGCGAACGGAATTCGTTGCGCAACAGATGGACGAAACTCCTCATGACTCTTCTTGCCTGGCGGGTTCGGTTACCGGTGCGGACGTTCCATCGTCGTCAACAAGCTCGTCCTGACGCCAGGTTTTCTTGGTGGCCGCCAGGAAAATGTCCTCAAGGGTCGCGCGACGGATGCGAATCTCGTGGATCACCGGCCCGTCCGTCCCGCCCAGTTTGCCGATGATGCGCTGGACCAGATTCGAATTGGACTTCGATGCGAAGGTGATGCGCCGGACGTTGCCACCCGGTTCGCGGTAGGAGTCGCGCATCTCGAGGCCGGGGTCGGCCTCGCGGACCCGTTTCTCCACCTCGGAAAGGGAGCCCTCGACCCGGATTTCGTAGGTCCGCCCCGGCGAAAAGATTTCCCGCAACTCCGAGCGGGTGCCAGCCGCGACGACCTGGCCCCGGTTGAGAATGACCGAACGGTCGCAAATCTTCTCGATTTCCGGGAGAATGTGGCTGGAGATGACCAGGGTCATGCGTCCCCGTAGCTCCTGGATCATCCGGCGGAATGCGATGATCTGGTGGGGATCGAGACCGATGGTCGGCTCGTCGAGGATGACGATGGGTGGCTCGGCCAGGATCGCGTCGGCGATACCGACCCTTTGCCGGTATCCTTTGCTCAGGTTGTGGATCATCTTGCGGGCGGCACCGTGCTTGAGGTCGCAGATTTCCAATACTTCTGCAATCCGCGCCTTGCGCCTTCCGTACGGGATGTTTTTCAGCCGCGCCCGGAAACGGAGGAACTCTTCCACCCGCATGTCTTCCGGAAGAGGGTTGTTCTCGGGCATGAAGCCGATCAGGTGCCGAATGGCATCCGGCTCCCGCGCCACCGATCGCCCCGCCACCCAGGCTTCACCCGACGTGGCCGCGAGCAGACCGGTGAGGATGCGCATGGTGGTCGATTTTCCGGCCCCGTTCGGTCCCAGAAAGCCCACGACCTCGCCGGCACCGACTTCGAACGAGATGCGGTCCACCGCGTGGTGGGCACCGTAGCACTTCGTCAGATCGACGGCTCGGATACTTGGAACAAGGGATATCACGGTAAAAACGAGCGGTTGTAGAGAATCCCACCCCTCCTTTCCAGTCCGAAAACGGGCGTGCGCAGTTTTCCCTTTCGGATGGGCCAAGTTTTCCTTGCACGCGAACGTTCGAGAGAGTAGAGCCGGGGGTTCATGAAGCGCATTTTCCCTTTGGGAGCCGTTTTGGGCTCCGTTCTCTTTCTGGCCGGTTGCGGCGTCACCATTGAGAACCTCACCCCTGCCAAGGTTCCCCAGAATCCGTCCGGGATTTACACGATCACGATGCGGGCCGACGCAGGCGGCGTCTCCGTCCGGGACAAGTCGCTTCAGGGCAACATCGTTATCGACGGCGACACTTTCCCCATGGTCCGCAATCCCCTCGATCCGAGTCTCTTCGACTTCGATTACGTGATGCCCGAGGACCAGGGCGAAGCCGCCTTCTTTTTCATCCTCAATTACAACGTTCTGGGCGGCTCCCCCGAGAATCCGCGGCAGAAGATTTCCGACCTGCACAGCTTCCAGCTGGTTAACAAATACATCTTGCAGATGCAAGTGGACCGGGCACCGGTTGGCCGTCCCGTTTCCGTTCTCGGGCGGCGGTTTTTCCGGTCCGACAAGATCGTGATCGGCGGCGTCGAGGCCGAAACCCGTTTCAAGACGGAAAACGAAATCGAGTTCGTGGTGCCGCCCCTGCCCGCGGGCGAGAGTTACTTCGTCCAGCTTCAGACCGACGGTCGCCTCGTTCCCATCGGCAACTTCATGATTGATCTTTCCCTGCTCAAGGTAGCACCGCGCACTCTGGAACTGGTTTCCGGAGGGTCTGCCGTTCTGGTCTTCTCCGTGGACTTCGAGGCACCTGCCGGAGGTCTCGCGGTTCGGGTCACCACCGATATCCCCTCTTCGGTCATTATGCCGGAGGTCATCATTCCGGCTGGTGCGCGCACGGTGAGCGTGGTCGTGGAAGGTGGCGATCCTGGTGCCGGGGCCCTCTTTGCCGATGTGCCCGGGATGAAGGAAGTCGTGAGTCCCGTGACGGTTTCGGAATAGCGCGGAAGCCTACTGCCGGATGGTGAATCCGGCAAAGGTTTCGTTTGCGGTCCCTTCCCGCGTTTCGGTGTCCCGGATGAAATCGCTCATCCGGTCTGCGACCGCTTCCACGAAAGTGCGCGTCTCCCTGCCGTCTCCATGGGCGACCAGGTGTACCCGACCGTCGGCCAGATTGGTCACGTAGCCCGTAACCGCAAACCCCTTGGCCACCTGCAGGGTCTCGTAGCGAAATCCCACCCCCTGCACCTTGCCTGAAAACCAGGCCTGTTGCTCGACGATCACATCATTCTGACCCATGGGCAGACAAGTACCCCATCACCGCCCCGGACGCAACCCTCCTCCATCGTCTTCATCACCCAATCAGGTCACACACGTACCCGATCACCGCCCCGGATGCAGCACCGCCGGGTCACACGCGTCCCCAATTACCGCCCCGGATGCAGCACCGCCGGGTCACGTTGTTTGCGGAGGGCCCGGAAACTCAGCACAGATGATCTCTCCTGCAGCCTCTCTGACCCTGCCCCCTCTCCCGCCCCTATCGCACGCTTTCCGCGCGTCACCTAATAATAATTTTTTTACTCTACTGACATGTTTCAAAGGACGATCGTCACTAGAAAAATGTCGATTTCGTCCCGTCCCTTGTCTTATGGGTCCGGCTTATGAGGGCGGGTTTTTTGGGGCGGCTTATGGGTCCCGCTTTTGGGTCCGGGGTTTATGGGTCCGGGGTTTATGGGTCCGGGGTTTTTGGGCGGTTTTTTGGGGCGGTTTTTGGGGTGGTTCTCGGGGGTCACTCCAGATACGGGG
>CAYVUQ010000142.1:3460-5108 GCA_964454915.1 uncultured Puniceicoccaceae bacterium | reverse complement strand
AACCTTGTTGATTTCTTCGCGTTCTTCGGCCGAGATGTCGTGCGCAAAGCACAGGAATACTACGACAGCGACGACGCCGACCGTTTCTACTACAACATATGGGGCGGCGAGGACATTCACATCGGCCTCTACGGGCAGGCGGGTGACTCGATCTTCGACGCCAGTGCCCGCACCGTCGCCAGGATGGCGGACGCGGTCGCGGCGGAGCTGACGCCCGACTCACGGGTGCTGGACATCGGTGCCGGATACGGCGGCTCGGCCCGTGCACTCGTCAAGCGCTTCGGGTGCCGGGTGACATGCCTGAACCTTTCGCGGGTCCAGAACGAGCGGAATCGCCAGATGAACCAGGAACAAGGGCTCGACGACAAGATCGATGTCCATGACGGCAATTTCGAGGAGCTTCCCTTCGAGGAGAACGCCTTCGATGTCGTCTGGTGCCAGGATTCCATCCTGCACAGCGGCCATCGCGACAAGGTCTTCCGCGAGGTGGACCGCGTTCTCAAAGCGGGCGGGGTGTTCGTTTTTACCGACATCATGCAGCGCGAGCCGGCCGATCCGGAGCGGTTGCAACCGGTTTACGACCGCATCCATCTGCCCTCGCTCGGATCCCGCGAGGCCTACGATGGCTATGCGGAGTCGCTCGGATGGAAACTCGAAGGATTCGACGACTTGTCCGAACAACTTCCCAACCACTACCAGTCCGTGCACGACGAATTGCAGAACCGGCGTGACCGGGTGGAAGGGTTGATCAGCGAGGAGTACGTGGAGCGCATGCTTTCCGGTCTCCGCCATTGGGTGGCGGCGGGCCGTGAAGGGCTTCTCCTCTGGGGAATCTCGCGCTACCGCAAGAGTTGATCTGCACAGGGGGGCGGCTTGCCGTCCGACCACCGCGTGGTTTCGCTCGTCGCTGACATCGGCGGGCGAAGCCTGCCCGTGGTTTCGTCCCGCCTCCAACCGGGCCGCTTTGCCGAGTGCCCGGGAAGCCCGGACAGGCCCCGCGTGACTATTGGATTAGAACGCCTGATGGCAATTATCAGTTCCTTGGCAAAATTGAGAATCAAGATCATTTTTATTGCGAACGAGTCCTTTTTTCGACAAGGTGCCGTTCATGGAGAAGATACCAAGTGAGGGAAACGACGCCTCGACCCGGTCGCTTGACCAGTTGGGAGTCGGTTGTGTTGCCACTGTCGCGGGGGTTGATGACGACAGCGTGTCTTCCGCGAGGCTTGGGGTCTTGGGCTTTCTGCCGGGGCGTCTGTTGAAGCTGGCGCGGACGGCACCTCTGGGTGACCCGATCGCGGTTGACATCAACGGCTCGCGCATCGGACTTCGAAGGGCGGATGCCCGGTCCATCCGGGTCCGGGAACAGGGGTAGGGCGGTGGTCCGTATCCTCGAAGCGACCGCCGTAGCCCGCGTGGGCTTACTCGGTAATCCGAACACGGGCAAATCGACGATTTTCAACCGGCTGACCGGCCTGCGGCAACGGATCGCGAACTATCCCGGGATCACCGTTGAAGAGAAGGTGGGGGTGGCCGATTTCGGTGACCGTCGGATCGAGATGACGGATTTGCCCGGCACCTACAGCCTGACCGCCGACAGCGCCGATGAACGCGTCGTCGTGGACGCCCTCACGGCCCGCCACGGTCG
>CAYVUQ010000142.1:0-3450 GCA_964454915.1 uncultured Puniceicoccaceae bacterium | reverse complement strand
CCACGGTCGTCCGGGGCTGGACCTGTTGGTCTGTGTGCTCGATGCCACCAATTTGGAGAGGAATCTTCTCCTCCCGTTCCAGGCCGCGGATTTCGGTCTGCCCTTGATTTTGGTCCTGAACCAGTGGGATATCGCGCGCCGCCGTAATCTGGTGATCGATCCAAAGGCTTTGGAAGAGAAGCTGGGCGTGCCCGTGGTGCCGGTCTGTGGCCGCTCCGGCGAGGGAATTGACCGGCTGAAGGAAGAGATCGTGCGTTCTCTTGAGAAACCGTCTCTCCTGCGTCCGACTGAATGGCCCCGCTCGGTCGAGGACGCGGTATCGCACTTGACCTGCGATCTCGAAGATTGCCGACGAGGGGAGGCCATCCGGTTGTTTTTTGACCGGCGCAGCAAGTTGCACGACAACTGGAGCGACAAGTCGGAACGAATCCGGGAGATCATCGAAGAAGGTCGGTCCGGGCTTTCGCGGGAGGGCTTCAATCCCGGCCCTGCGGAGACCGTTCTGCAGGTGCGGCGTATCCGTGGGGTTCTCGAAGAAACCTCCGCCGCTCAGAGCGAGATCCGCCCGGTGGCCTCCGAATCGGTGGACCGGATTCTGTTACACCGTGCATGGGGCACCCTGGTCTTTGTCGCGGTGATGTGGGTCGTTTTCCAGTCGGTGTACACCTGGGCGGGTCCCCTCATGGACGGCCTGGACGCCCTGACTGCCTGGACCCAGGACATGGTCCGCCCCCTCCTGGAGGGGACGCCTCTGCTCGAAAGCCTGCTCGTGGACGGGGTGATTGCCGGAGTGGGGGGAGTGATCATCTTCCTGCCCCAGATTCTCGTGTTGTTCTTGTTCATCGGCTTGTTGGAGGATTCCGGGTACATGGCCCGCGCCGCTTTCCTGATGGACAAGGTGATGGGATGGTGCGGGCTCAACGGGAAGAGTTTTGTTCCCCTTCTTTCGAGCTACGCGTGTGCGATCCCGGGCATCATGGCGGCGCGGACTCTTGAGAACCGCTGGTCCCGGACCGCGACGATTCTCATCGCCCCGTTCATGAGTTGTTCGGCGCGGCTTCCCGTGTACATCCTGATGATCGGAGCTTTCATTGAGCCCCGCTTCGGTGCGGTGGCGGCTGGCTGGGCGTTGTTCTTCATGCACTTCGTCGGGTTGCTGGTCTCCGCTCCGCTGGCCTGGGTGGTGCACCGGTTTATCGTGCGCTCCAACGTGCAGCCGTTCATTCTCGAAATGCCCGACTACAAAGCACCGCATCTGCGCAACATCCTGATCCGTATGTGGGAAAGCGGTCGCGAATTCATCGTCCGGGCCGGGACCGTGATTCTGGCCTTTTCGGTGATTATCTGGGCGTTGCTCTTCTTCCCGCGGAGCGAGACGGTCGAGAGGGAGGTCACCCGTTCGGTGGCGACGGAGTGGGTAGCCGAGGCGCCGGAACTGAGTCTCGCCGAAGCGGAGAGTGCTCTGCGCGCCGGTGAAGCACCTATGGAAGATGTATACCGCATTCGTCTGGAGGCGGCATGGCTGGAGGACAGTTACCTCGGTCGTTTTGGTCGCTGGGTACAGCCGGTTTTCGCACCGGCTGGTTACGACTGGAAGATCACCGTGGGTGTTCTGGCCAGCTTCCCGGCACGCGAGCTGATCATTTCGACCCTTGGTATCATTTACGAACTGGGACCGGAGGTGGACGAGGAATCCTCGGGTCTTCGCGACCGCCTCAAAGCCGAACGCTGGACGGCTGGCCCCTTGGAGGGGTCACCCGTTTATTCGTTGCCCGTCGTGTTTTCTGTGCTCGTCTTCTTTGCGCTCTGTATGCAGTGTGGCGCGACGATTGCCGTCATCGGTAAGGAACTCAACGCGTGGTACGCGACCGGATCGTTCGTCGGCATGACGGTCCTGGCCTGGGTCGCGGCCGTCATCGTTTACCAGATCGGGATGCTGCTGTGAACAACTGGATCGATTTGCTGGTCGTCGTCGCCGCCATCGCCGCCGCCACGACCTACCTGACCCTCCGCTGGCTCCGGGCCCGGAAGCAGAAAAAGGGCGGCCTGTGCGTGGGTGGCTGCGGGTGCCCCGGCACCCGGATCACCTCCCCTGATCGTTGAGAGCCCGGCTCAGAGTGCCTGGAACCACTCCTGGGACTTGGCACCGATGATGGGAACCGGATTTTCCTTTTGCTGGATCGCGCTGATCAGGCCGATGATCCAGAGAACGAACCCCAGAAGGTAGCCGATGATTCCTGCAATCCAACCGAGGATGGGGATGATCATAACCACGGCGGACGCGAAGAAAAGGAGCATGATTCCCAGGGACTGGCGGATGTGGAAGGATCCGCCATGTCATACCGGCAGGCACCTGGCAGGCGGCGGAGCCTCTCGACGGTCCGGTTCTTGTCGGTTGCTCGGTGGGGCCGGGGTTTCAGTTTGAAGATTTCGCACTGATCGACCCGGAAGGGCCGGAGGCCCACGCCATTCTCGGTCTGGATTCCCGCTTGAAGAGATTTGTTTGACCTCCGAATCTTTCGCGTTGACGAGCCTGCCCGATTCGGTCTTGCTCGCATCCGTGTTTCGCATGTGGGAACGTTTTCCACCGTACATTTTCAACAACCGCAGTATTTGATTCTTAAAGACGGACCGGGCCCAGGCTTCGGTTCCCCCTCGACTTTCCTCCCCAAACCGCCGATCCCCTTGCGGATCCTGTTTTGGGGGGATTCGCATCCGGTGGTTGTGGAATGCGCCGTTTCCCTTCCGCCTCTTTCTCAAAGGCGCATGACAGACAAGGAATACAAGTGGACATCTACGTGGGAAATCTCCCTTTCAGTGTCGAAGGACCCGAACTCGAGGACCTCTTCGGAGCCCATGGCACCGTCGAACGGGTCTATCTGATCTCGGATCGCGAGACCGGCCGCCCCCGCGGGTTCGGTTTTGTGACGATGAATAACGACGACGAGGCTCGCGCGGCCATTGAAGCCCTCAATGGCAAAGAACTGGGCGGTCGCGCCCTCAAGATCAACGAGGCGCGTCCGCGCGAAGAGCGTGGCGGCGGCGGAGGAGGCGGCGGCGGTCGCGGACGTCGGTAGTCGGACCGGTTTTCCGTCCGTCCACCGCGAGCTTCCGCTCTGACCCCGGAAGCCATGGCCGAAGGCCGGACCTGTCGGAGGCGCACTGCTTTTCGGCGGGTCCGTTAGCCCTGTGCTGCCCGGCAGGTGTGTGCTGTTGCGGGGTACTCCCGCGCAGGCACCCGCGATACCGATACTCAGACCTTCACGGATTGGAGGTTCCAAATCTCGTCCGCGTATTGCCGAATGGTTCGGTCGGATGAGAACTTGCCGACCCGTGCCGTGTTGAGGATCGCCATCCTCGCCCATCGTTCGCGGTCGCGGTAGGCTTTATCGACCAGGTTCAGGTTGACGGTGGCCTTGTTGGGGGCACGGCTGCCGCCCATAAAGCCTC
>CAYVUQ010000141.1:2718-5140 GCA_964454915.1 uncultured Puniceicoccaceae bacterium | reverse complement strand
ACCCAGTTCTCGTAGTGGACAGACTTTCGGAAATTGAGGATCATGTCCGCGATCACGTCCGCCTCCCTCCACGCGGGGACCATGACCGCCACCGCCTTTTCCGGGACCGATTCGAGTTGTTTCCAGGTGAGAGGCTTGATCAACCCCCGTTTGAACAGGAAACGCCAGGCGGCCCGCACGTAGTACACCAAGTCCACGAAAAGATCGTCCAGACCGCTGACCAGAAAGACAACGATCAGAACGATCATGATGACCCGGCAGATCAGCCAGATCGTAAACAGAAATGTTTCGAGCACTGTTTAAATGTGGAAATATTGTAAATTATCTCCGTTAATGCAAGTTTGATTCCAAAACGGCCACGTTTTCGATGTGGCGGGTCTGTGGAAACAGATCAAAAGGCTGGATTTCGCGGATCGCGTACCCGGCGTCCAACAGGAGCTTCAGGTCGCGGGCCTGGGTGGCGGGATCGCACGACACGTAAACGATCCGGCGGGGCGCGAACTCCGCCATTTGTCGCAGAAACGCTTCGTCGCAGCCCCTGCGGGGCGGATCGAGGACCACGGAAGTTTCGGAGGACGGGAAATCCGCGGCTCCGGCGAACAGGTCTTCGGTGGCACCCGCGCGGAATTCGACGTTACGGATGCCATTCAGGGCTGCGTTCGCATCGGCAAGAGTGACCGCGGCCGCCGAGACCTCGATGCCGACCACTTTTTCAAAACGCGGTGCGGAGGTGAGGGCGAAAAGCCCGGAGCCGCAATAGGCGTCCACCAGGAAGCGGCCCGCAGGTGCGGAGTTCTCGGCATCTCCCGCCGCCCGCGCCGCGACATGTTCCGCGAATCGGGGCAGGATAAAGGGGTTGTTTTGAAAGAACTCGCCGGCCTTGAACTGGAACACGAGCCGACCGACCCGCTCGGTCACCATGGCCTGGGGGTCGGTGACCACGCCCTCCATCACATGGCGCAGCAAGAGCGTGGCACCCTTCTTCTTCCTTTTAGGCTGGGTGCGGCGTGTGTTCTCGCGCAGGCCGGGCAGTGCCTCGTTGATCTCCGGGGTCGCGATCGGGCAGGTGGGCACATCCACCAGACGGCTGCGCTGTCCGGCCCGGAGAAATCCGATGGGAAAATCGCCGCCAGGTTCCCAGCGATGGTAATGCGGAGTGATCTTCGACCGGTATCCGAACAGGCGGGGCGAAGCGATGGTGGGGAGGACTTCTTCCCCGATACCCCCGATCCGGGCAAAGGTTTCGCGCACCTGCGACCGTTTCCACTCCAATTGAGCCGGGTAGGAGAGGTGCTGGTACTGACATCCCCCGCAGACGCCGAACAGCGGACAACGCGGGGCGACCCGTTCCGAAGACGGTTCAAAGACCTCGACCAGGTCCGCCTCGGAGTAGTTCGCGTGGTTGCGGAAGACGCGTGCCCGGATCCGTTCGCCGGGAAGGGCAAACGCGACCATCACGACCCAGCCGTCCACCCGCCCCAGTCCGACACCGAGATTGGTCAGTTGATCGACGCGCAGCACGATCTCCTGATGGTAGGAGAAAGGTTCGGCCACGAAATTTGCAGGAATACGCACGACCGCGTGAAGATGGAAGCCACCAGGGACGCGCGGCAAGTGCAAAAGGCCCGTAGCCCTCCGGGGAGGAAAGTCGAGGGTGGTGCGGGCAGACGGAATCGAACCGACATCACCAGCTTGGAAGGCTGGGGTTTTACCACTAAACTATGCCCGCTTGAACGGTCGAGACGGGGGGAGACTCCCGGTTTTCCGTCCCCTTGTCAAGACCGGCGGTGGGTCGCGCCGAAGCTAAAGCGAGGTGAGAATCGCGCGCACCCCCTCCGACGGGCGGGCAATGGTGTTGGCCGCGATGACCTCCCCGAGTTCTCCGGCGGCCTGGGCGGCGGTGTCGATCGCGGCTTTTACCGCGGCAACGTTTCCTTCGAAGACGATGGTGATGAAACCACCGCCGAGTTTTTCTTTGGCGATGATACGGACGTCGGCGGCCTTGGAGGCGGCGTCTGCGGCGGCGGTAGCGGCGGTGAAGCCGCGGGTTTCGATGAAGCCGAGTGCGAGGTTGGGTTGTTGGGCCATGGTCGGTTTTTGGATGAGGGATGTGAAGACGTGCTGTTCCAGCAGACCGTTGAATTCGTCCGGTGCGATCAGGAGCGGTCCGAGCTGTGGTGACGGACCCGGAAAGTCTGCGGCGGCCTGGACGGTCAAGCCGGAACCCTCCGCGGCTTCGACAGCGACCGAGCGGGCGGTTTTCACGGCGGCGACGTCGCCGCCCACCGTGAAAAACAGACCGTAGTTGTCGTTCAGCTCAAAGGAGAGCGTCCGCACGCCCGCCGACTTTTCGACAGCATCAAGAACCTGGAGCGCCCCCGCGAAGGAATACACCTCGAAGGAGGCGATGGACGGGTGGGGG
>CAYVUQ010000141.1:0-2708 GCA_964454915.1 uncultured Puniceicoccaceae bacterium | reverse complement strand
GGTGGGGGAGCGTTCCCGTTTGCATGGGCATGGGGGCAGGGTCGAGGCTGCTTCGGAATCGTCGCAACTACGCCGAGTAGTCGGCTTGGGCACCGCCGAGCTTGCGCTTCGTGACCCAGGGCATGAGGCCGCGGAGACGATCTCCGGTTTCCTCGATCTGGTGCGCCTGTCCTTCGGCCCGCAGCTTGTTGAGCTTGGGAGAACCCGCGGTGAAGTCTTCGACCAGCTCACGAGTGAACTTGCCGGACTGGATTTCGCCGAGGATCTCCTTCATGGCGGCACGGGACCGATCATTGATGACCCGTTCGCCGCGGGTGACATCCCCGAATTCGGCGGTGTCCGAGATCGAGAAACGCATGCCGCTGATGCCGGACTCGACCATCAAATCGACGATCAGTTTCAGTTCGTGGAGACATTCGAAATAGGCCATTTCGGGCTGGTAGCCCGCTTCCACCAGGGTTTCGAACCCGGCGCGAATCAAGGCACTGGCACCTCCGCAAAGTACCGCCTGCTCGCCGAAGAGGTCCGTTTCGGTTTCCTCGCGGAAGGTGGTTTCGATGACCCCCGCGCGGGTGCCGCCCACTCCCTTGGCCCAGGCGAGGGCGATCTCGCGGGCACCTTCGGACGAGCCGTCGAGAACCGCGATCAGGGCTGGCACGCCTTTGCCCTCGACAAACTGCGCCCGCACAACGTGGCCCGGACCCTTCGGGGCGACCATGATCACATCGACGCCTTCAGGCACCTTGATCAATTCGTAGTGGATGCACAGACCGTGGGTGAAGACGAGGGTCTTGCCGGGGGTGAGGGCGGGTGCGATGTCCTCCTCGAATACCTTCGGCTGCACCATGTCCGGCAGGCCGATCATGATGATGTCGGCGGCCGCGACGGCGTCCGCCGTCTTCATCACCCGGAAACCGTGGCGTTCGGCACTTCCCCAGGACTTGCTGCCTTCGTAGAGGCCGATGATTACGTCGCAGCCGCTGTCCTTCAGGTTCAGGGCGTGGGCGTGGCCCTGGGAGCCGAAGCCGAGGACGGCCAGTTTCTTTCCATTGAGGGCGCCGAGATCGGCGTCCGCGTCTGTATATACTTTTGCGGGCATGGTTCTATGTTGTGAAGAAAGCGGGGAAGGAAACGCACCGCAGAAGCAAATGGCAATACCCGTTTCGTCCAAAGCCGACAAAAAGAAAACCCGGCGCCCCTTTTGGGACGCCGGGTAGCAGAAACAGATGCCGTGACCGTTGCCGACTTATTCAATCTTGATCGCGCGGGGCTTGCTTTCCTCGGCGATCGGGAGACGGACGGTCAGGATGCCGTTTTCCGTCTGGGCTTCGATGCGGTCGGCGTCGATGTCCACGTTGAGCTGGAGCTTCAAGCGGTAGTCGCCCGTAGAGATTTCCTCGTGAACAGGCCGTGCTCCTTCCGGACGGATCGCTTCGCGACGGCCGAAGACAATCATCTCGTCTCCCTGGATGCTGACCTCGGCACCCTTTTTGGAGACTCCGGGCAGATAGACATTCAATTCGTAGGCTTCTTTCCCGGGTTTTACCTCGTAGCGCGGACGGCGCCAGTTCTCGCGGGAAGCGGTGCCCGGTTCCGGAGTCTGTTCGGTTGTTTTCGTGATTTCGGTACTCATAATCGTTATCTCCTTTTGGTTCGGTTTCGCGTATCCGCCCGATCAGGCGACTTTGATGGCCTTGGGCTTGCGGGCTTCACGCTTGGGCAGTTGGATCGACAGCACGCCGTTCTCCATGCGCGCCTTGACCTTGTCGGCAGCAACGTCGTCCCCGACGGTGATGTCACGCGCCATGGTGATCTCTCCGCCGCCCTGCTCGTTCTCGAGCGAGCGTTTCGCACGGATCGAGAGAACCGCGTTTTCGAGTTCGATCGAAACGTCCTCCTTGCGGACGCCCGGCATCTCGGCACGGACTTCGTAGGAATCGTCGGTTGCGTAGAGATTGACCGGAATCTGCCGTCCGCTCACCACATCCGAAAAGGTGTCCCGGAACCCCCGGGAAAAATGGTCGAGCAAGGCGTCGAGTCCGGCAAACGGATCCTGGTAGTTCTGGTTGTGTTTGAACAGTGTCATGATGTTTTCCTCCTTTCGTTGGTTGTTGATTGGTTTGCAGTAGAACGAGTGCAGGATAAATGCCGAAGCCAAAGTTTTTGCAAGTGATTGAATATCAAAAAGAAAAATACAAAAACCCCCGACGAACATGAGACAATATGACCTATCAATTCCGCAATAGCATTCCCATTTGAGCCAAATCGACACTTCCCGCCCGGAGAAACAAGATTCCCGAACTTACACGTTTTGAGTGACGATCGTCACTCAAAACGTGTAAGTTCGGCGTCTCGGAATTGGTTCATCGGGATCATGCGGTAGCAGCCAGAAGGGTGCGCCAGAAGCTTCTGTATTGAGCACGGAGTCTTCATTGTGCACCTGGGCTTGTCCTGCGCGGGGATGGATTTCCGTCCCGGTGGTTTGCCTCAATGTCCCGGCACCAGACGTGCTCTTGCAGGATATCCTCAAATGGGCATAGCGGGATCGGTGTTGATCAGACAAGCGGGCCGGGCGGTTTTTGCGACAGGCACTGTCGCCGATCTGTTTGCCGACTCAAGAGCAATCTGGAATCGCCGAACTTACATGTTTTGAGTGACGATCGTCACTCAAAACATGTAAGTTCGGGGCGGCGGGGGCTCAGTGGGTG
>CAYVUQ010000140.1:3134-5179 GCA_964454915.1 uncultured Puniceicoccaceae bacterium | reverse complement strand
GGGCTGAGGTGCACCTCGTTGGGCCGGAAGCTGAAAAAAACTATGTCGGCAAGGACGGGACCAGAGCGACCTCAGACCGGGCAGCCAGATACCCGGACCGGCAAGGAAGGCGATCATGGAGATGTTGAGGATGACCGGAGTTATCGCGGGGGTGAAGAAGCGCCCGCAGGTTTGCAGCGCGCCGGCGATGAGCGCGGCCAGACAAATCGGGACGACGTAGGGGAAAAGGAGCAAGCCCAGCCGGAGTGCTTCCCCGTAGCGGTCCTCATCGACCCAGCCGAAAGAGAGGCAGACTGCGGCGGGGATTGCGACGACCAGGCACAGCGGCACGAGAACAAGAAGAACCCGCGAGAGGGTGCGGTTCAACAGATCGAACGCCCTTGAGTGCCCGGCCCGGGCGTCCTCTTCGGCGAAGACCGGTATCAGTGCGGCACTCAGTGCCCCTTCCCCGAAGAGGCGGCGGAAGAGGTTGGGGATCGTGAAAGCCAGAAGGAAAGCCGAAGTGGTCGGACCCAGTCCCATCTGGGCGTAGATGAGGACGTCGCGGAAAAGCCCCAGAATGCGCGAACCCAGCGTTGATGCCGAGACGGTCAGAATGGACTGGATATTTTTTCGCATGACTTCGCGGAAAGATTCCGGCATTTTCCCTGCTTGAACTCAACTCAGGGTTTTCCCGTTCCCGGGATTTCCTATCAGCCATTTTCGCCATGCCGCTCATCCAGAAACTGACAGAAAAACTCGCCCGGCATCCGAAGCGGATCGTGTTTCCCGAAGGAAGCGATCCCCGGATCATCCAGGCGGCCCGTTTGTTCGCGTCCCGAAAACTCGGGGTGCCCATCCTGCTCGGGGACCGCGCCCTGATCAAAAGCAACGCCCGGCGTCTGGGCATATCGCTCGATCACGTCCGGCTGATCGAGCCGGAGCGTAGCGACGAGTTTCCGGGATTCGTCGAGCGGTTTCATGGACTACGCCGTTTCCGGGGCCTGTCCGAAAAGGAGTGCCGCGAATACGTGGCCGACACCAACTACTTCGCCACGCTGATGCTTGCCACCATGCAGGCGGATGCGATTCTCTCCGGAGCCACGGTTTCGGCCTCCAGTGCGATCCGGCCCCTTCTCAAGATCATCCCGAAGCAGGACGGGGTCGAGACCGTTTCGTCGCTGCAGATTCTCGATTTCGACGAGGACAGCCACCGGCCCGAGCTTTTCCTGTCGGACTGCGCGGTGATCCCGGACCCGACTCCCGAGCAGCTTTGCGACATCGCGGTGACCGCCGCACTCATCCGAAGCCATCTCACCAACGAAGAGGCCCGGGTGGCGATGCTCAGCTACACCACCAAGAATGCGAACTCCCGGAATCCGTCCGTGCTGAAGGTGCGGTCCGCCACCGAGATGGCCCAGAAGCGTGTTTTGGAACAGGACTGGCCGATCATCGTGGACGGCGATCTCCAGGTGGACGCGGCTTTGGACCCGGCCACGGCGGAAATCAAGAGCGTCGGTGGCGGAGTTGCCGGCAAGGCGAATGTCCTCGTTTTCCCGGATTTGAACAGCGGCAACATCAGCTCGAAGATGATTCAGATTCTCGGTGGAGCCCATTGCTACGGGCATCTCCTGAGTGGATTGAGCCGTCCGGCGGCGGAGATCAGCCGGGGGGCGAGTGCCCACGACATTTTCGGCACCGCGGTTCTGGTTTGCGCCCAGGCGATCGACCGGAGTTTCCTCTACCCGATGGAGGACGGGAAGCCCGCATGAGCGGAGCGTCTCAGCGAAGCGGCCCTTCTTCGGACGGCAAAGATTTCGAGTCTGCGCACTCGATGTCGGTATTCGCCAAGCCGGGCGAGGGTCTGCTCGGCGCACCGCTGAACTCGACGACCAGGCGTATCTTTGTCGCAGCGACGCGACAGAACCAGGGAAAGACCACGACATCCCTCGGTCTTTTTGAAGGGATGAAGCGGTTTTCGCCGCGCGTCGGCTACATCAAGCCGATCGGCCAGCGTTTCGTGCAGATCGAAGGCCAGAAGATCGACGAGGATTCAGTGCTTTTCG
>CAYVUQ010000140.1:0-3124 GCA_964454915.1 uncultured Puniceicoccaceae bacterium | reverse complement strand
TCGGTGTACGATCTCGACGTGCCGATCGGGGCGATCAGTCCGGTGGCGATTGATCCCCGCATGACCCGGTGGTATCTGGAGAATCCGGGGCGCAAGTTGGAGCATCTGATCGATCTTGCCTGTCGCGCCTTCGACCGTGCCGCTTTCAACAAGGACTACATCATCATCGAGGGCAGCGGACATGCCGGAGTCGGGTCGGTTTTCGATCTGTCGAACGCCGCCATCGCGAAAATCCTCGGTGCCAAAGCGATCATCGTTTCCGAAGGGGGGATCGGGTCGCCGGTCGATGAGATCGCGATGAACAAGGCACTCTTCGACAAGTTCGGCGTGGAGGTCATCGGCGCGATCCTGAACAAGGTGCTTCCCGAGAAGATCGACCTGATCCGCGAATACGCGGGCCGGGGGCTGGAACGCCTCGGCGTTCCCCTCCTTGGAACCCTTCCGCTGCGGAAGCGGCTTCAGGCTCCCACTTTCTCGCAGGTCGTCAAAGAGATCAACGGTCGTTGGCTCAACGGGGCCGAGTTCGGCAAGAAGGAGCGCATTCTCCGCGTGGTTATCGGTGCTATGACGGCCAAAGGTGTCGTCGATTACATCCAGCCCGGAGTCCTCATCATCACTCCCGGCGACCGCGAGGATGTCCTTTTCTCCGCCATTGCCAGTGCCAATATCTCCCGCAAGCAGGTCGTTTCGGGGATCATCCTCACCCGGAACATCCTGCCCCACCCGAAGTTGATGGACCTCATCGGCAAGACGGAGATACCGGTCGTCATCTGCAGCGACGAGAGCTACACGGTCGCCTCGAAGATCAACAACATGACGGTCAAGACCCAGCCGACCGACGAGGACAAAATCCCGATCATCCAGGAAATCGTCGCGCAGAATACGGACATGGAGCGTATCCGCGACGCGTTTTCGGAGGGCAACGGGATCGGCACGGGGGCGGTGTGAGCACCGCTCGATTGCTACCAGCCTACAGCGTTTTTCTTGCCCTGCTTGGTGATGTCCACCTGGTCTTCCCAAAGAGCCAGACCGGTCTTGATCTCCGTGAGCGAAAGCTGGAACGAGTAGGTCATCTGGGCGGTCCTGCCAGCGGTGGCTTTCGTCTCGATGAGACGTCCCGAGAGGGAAAAGTCCGGCTGCACGGCCGCACGGTCGGGATCGTCGCCCTTTCTGAACGCTTCGTAGGCGGCCTGGTCCTTGGCGAGCGGGTCCTCGGCAGTGCCGCCCAGGCCGACGGTTGTCGTGGTCACCGCCTTGCCACTCTGGTTCAGTGCCACGCGAATCCGCTTGGTGAGAAGGTTCGTGTCCACCTGTTGCGACGTGTTGTTCACGATGCGGCTGATCGCCAAAACGGCGGGCTGGCGGGCCGAGCGGTCGAGAACCCCGGAGGCCAGGAGGTTCTGCACCATCTGGTCCGCAGCTCGACTCCAGTCCTGGATGTCGATCCGGTTGACCGTGACAATGGTGTTCGGCCCGGTCGAATCAACGTACTTGGCACCCCCGCCGCAGCCGGCGAGGAGGATCAGGAGCGGAAGGAGGAGGAGGCTGGTTGTTTTCATGGTTCTGTCGGTAAGCGCGGTGAGGGTTGGGATTGCACGTTCGAAAGGGACGGGTTCAGCGGGTTTCGCGCAGGCTCAGGCGGAAATCGACCACGTCCGGTTTCGGAGCGGTGCCGGCGAGCGAGATCGTTTGGCCTCCTTCGACCGAGGCGGTTTGCCAAACCGGCTGCGGGCTGTTGACAACCATGCCGTTTTGCCGAATCCACTGGAACTGGTAAGCGAACGCACGCGGCTTCACCTGCTTGTTGCGGAATGTGGCCTGCACCTGGAGAAAATCACCGGCCTGTGCTTCGTTGACGGAGACCAGGGAGAGCCGCCTCGCCAGAGAGTTGTCGAAGATATCGACGCGGCTGTCCACAAGCGTTGGCGTGGCGCGTGGATCGTCGGGCGCGACCGTGTTCACCGGGGAGCTGCACGAGACCAGGAAGAGAAGCAATGACGGAAGGAGAAGAGGGAGGATTTTCATTGGAGAACGAATTGATGGATGACCGGGTTCGCAGGGGTCGATGTGACCCTCACATGAACAAAGATGTCTTTGCCGGATTCGAGGGAGACTGCAACCTTTTGGTTGCTTGTTCCGATGCTCAGTTCGATCAGCCGATCCTCCGGCATCGGGATGCGGACCCCCTGAAATTGCTTTGGTAAAGTAAACCATGTGCGCAGGTCGGGCTGGTTGGTGGCGGCCTGATAGAATATCCCCGCGATGTCGATCAACGCCTGCACGGTCGAGCCGTCTTTCGCCTGGCTGCGGACGGCGTAGAGAGCCGCCGCTTTGGTCGCTCCCGCCACGAGAGCCTGCATGACCACGAGGGATTCGTGGTCGCGGAATTCCTGGGCGATCACCCGGTCCATGTCGGCGATCAATCCGGTGCTGGCGCCGGTTCCTCCTGTTTCCACACGCAACCCCTCCGGAAACGGACTCTGGAAGCGGAGGACCGGAAAGGCGGCTGCGAAGTAGGGGACACTCTCGCTCCCGAACAGAAACAGCGGCAGCTCGAGGGTTTCCGCCGCGCGGGCGGGAGCGAGGCCCGTTTCGAAGAGCACGATGACCGAATCCGGCTGTCCTTTCCCGTCGAGGATGTTCCGGGCGATTTTGTATTCGTTCTTCAACCACGAAGAGTCCGGGTTGAGCGAGCTGGCTCGCTCCATGCTCTTCAACCCCCGTTCGAGGTCCGACGTGTCCGCTGGTCGGTTCAGAAAGAACAAGCCGTCAAGATAGACGGAGAAGGGGTTTACATAAGGGGCGTAGGGGGCGAGATCGCGGATCGGCGCGTAGAGATCGTCGATCCTGGAGCGGGTGGCGGGGTCGTCCGCTATGCGGTCCACATTCGCGGGACTGTCGTCGTCGCGGTTCTTCCGTATCTCCTCTTTTGTCTTGCTGATCCGGGCCGCGTTCTCCGCGACTGCCCTGCGCTGAGCGTTGTAAGCCCTGTTGAGCGATACGCGGGCACTGTCGAAATCGCCCAGATTGAGGAAGTTCAGGGCGGCGTACGTGTGCAGCATGATACGGTCGTAGGTCCTCGCCTCATACACGGTCAGGCCGGGATTCACGAGCAGTGCGAGCC
>CAYVUQ010000139.1:0-5183 GCA_964454915.1 uncultured Puniceicoccaceae bacterium | reverse complement strand
TTCCGTTTTTCGGCATGGCTCATCCCGGCAACCGCCACGCGCGCCGGGAAAATGTCATCGATCTCCTCGAAAAACGCCGCGAGGGCTATTTTCTCGCCTCCTACTACTCGGTCCTGACGGCAGCCGACCCGCTCGAGCATGCCCCGGAAACGATTTATCAGGCGATCCGCGAGGGCGCGGAAGACAGTTTTGCCGGCGGTGGAAACTATCCGATGCCGATGGCCATTCTGGAAAAACTCGGGGAAGGCATCGAGTCGAAGGGGCACTACATCCGCCCGCAATGCTTCAGCGCCGGCCCCATGCTCGCTGCTCTCAGCGGACTCGGTGTGCGCCGCCTTCCCTTCGGCCTGGCCGTGCGCTCGGGCCATCGTCTCGAGCAATTGACCGGTTTCTCCTGGCGGGGCAAATCTCTTGACTTCTGTTTCGCCGACGACCCCGCCCAACCGCTCTCCATTCAACTCAACGGCGCACCTCTGAAGCACAGCCTGCAACTGCCCGAGGCGGACTTCAAGGAGACCAACCAAGTCGAAGTGCGCGGACGCCGGCTTCCGCAAGGCTCGCCTCTCCTGCTCGGATCCTCGCTGCGCCTCCTTGCGGTCGAGGCGACCGAAACGGAGATTCGCTACACTGCCGAAGCTTTCGGCCCGGTGGAGTTGGTCTTCGCCAATACTCCTGCCAAAGCCGTTTCGCTTACACTAGGGAACCAGCCGCTGGCCGCGAAAACCCATCAAGCGGGCGACTGGTTGCTCGTCGAGGCTCCGGGGTTCGGCTCACTCGTTGTGACGGTGGCCATGAGCAACGACTAAATTGAACGAAACTATTAATCGTGAACCTTCATTATTCCATCCGCCACGCCACCGTTCGCCAGCGGCCGTTGGAACTTGAGCGTTCTCGGGGCATCGGCCTGGTCGGGGCGGGCAACATCACGAACATGCACCTGCGCCTCGAGATCTCGGCGGATGCCCTTTATGAGTTCAGGGTCAATGGCAACTCCCATACGCGCGGTCCGCTGCGGGGCGATCCCGAGCACTACGCCTTCGACCGCGTCGAAGTGGCTTTGGAGGACGCTGATGGCTGTATGGAAATCGAGGTCGCGGTAATCCCACCCAATCGCTTTCTGCCGACAGGGGTGATGTCCACCGGCCAAGCGGGGCTGATCGTTCACGGCGAGGCGATCGATGGTGACGGGAATGTGCTACGGCGTTTTGCAACCGATTCCGAGTGGATCGCATGGGTGGATCCTTCATTTGACCGGAATGAGTGCGATGACCGCAACTGGGACCGCACGCCCATGGGAGCCGTTGGCTACGGCGAGCGGATCGACTATCGAAAAATGGGCGCGGCAGCTCCAACCCTCCCGATGGCCGACTTACCTACAGCCGCTACCCCTCACGGGACCCGCAGACCATCCCCATCTTTTCCCTGCATTGGGTCGCCTATGCGGACGATTACCTGCGCCTCAGCGATGACGATGCGACCGCCTCGGAAGTGGCACCTCGGATCGCGGAGGTCATCGACTACTTCCGCAATGCGGAGGACGACGGTCTGCTGCCGGTTGACGGCAGCTTCATCGACTGGGCCTGGGGCCACTGCCTGGAGGGCTTCAAGATGCCCGGACTCGCCCGAAATCGCTCGGCTTTGGTCAACCTTCAGGCGGCCTGGGCAATCGAAGCAGGCGCACGGGTTTTCGGCCGCCTCGGCCAAACGAGCCAACGCGATGCAGCCCGATCTCTCGCGGAACGTCTCCGGCAAGGAGTGAGGCGGCATTGTCTGGCAGCGGATGGTTCCGTGCTGGATGCCCCTGGAGAATCGGATCGCAGCCAGCACGGCCAAGTGTGGGCCATCCTGGCCGATCTGGTCGATGCCGAAGGCCAGCATCGGCTCTTTGATGCGGCGTTGCACGATGAGTCACTGACGCCCCTCTCCCTGTATCACACCTATTTCCTGTTTCGCGCCGCCGAAAAGCTTGGGCGTTATGAAGAAGTCTTCCCGAAGCTCGAACTCTGGTCACGCATGGTCGAGCAGGGGATGTCCACCTTTCCGGAGGAGGAGGGACGCTTCGGCTTCATTCGCTCCGCCTGCCATGCCTGGACGGCCTGGCCGCTGGGGGAATTTATGAGCCAGATTCTGGGTGTGCACATCCTCGGCCCACGGCGCATCCGCATTGCCCCGCACACTTGCGGCTTACGCTCGGCGGAAGGACGCGTCCCGCTCCCGCAACTCGAACCCGGCACAGAGCCACCAGTCGTGGAAATTCGCTGGGATCACACCGCCGAGGGTTCATTGCAGGTGCGCGCGAGCATCCCTTCTGGCATTGAAGTCGTCCCGGCTTTGCCGTATGAAGCGGTTTTCGAACTTTCGCAAGACGGCAAAACATGAAAAAACGATTACTTTCCACCCTCCTCGCTCTGATCCTTGCCTTGATCGGGATTGAAGCTGCAACCAGCAACGCAATCGAAGGTATGCCTAAAAAACCCAACATTATCTTCTTCATGACCGACGACCAGGGCTGGGGCGACCTCGGCTGCTACGGACATGAGATCATTCAAACACCTAATTTGGATCGCTTCGCCCAGCAGGGGGCTCAGTTCACCGATTTCCATGCGGCCAGTGCGGTGTGCTCCCCTTCACGGGCTGCCATGCTGACGGGGCGCACCCCTTACCGCAACGGCATGTTCACGGTTCACATTGGCAATCACGAGACACCCTACCTGCGCACCTCGGAAATCACCCTGCCCGAGCAATTGAGAAAGGCTGGCTACGCGACCTGCCACGTCGGCAAATGGCACCTCGGATTGCTCGACGGCACCCACGGCCACCCGACACCCGCCGAACACGGCTACGACCACTGGTTCGCCACCGAAAACAACGCCCGCCCCAACCACCTCAACCCCACCAACTTCATCCGCAACGGCGAACCCAGTGGCGAAATCGAAGGGAACTCCGCCGGAATTATCGTTGATGAGGCCATTTCGTGGATTGACGACAAGAAACCTGCCGATGCGCCCTTCTTTCTCACAGTCTGGACGCACGAGCCCCACACACCGATCGGCACCGAGCCGGAGTTTGCCCGGCCCTATCTCGAGCAGGGCATCGACGAACACGATGCCAACTACTATGGCAACATCACCCAGATCGACGCCGCCTTCGGCAGACTCATGGCTTACTTGGACCAGAATGGCTTGGCGGAAAATACCCTCGTTGTCTTTACCTCCGATAACGGCCCGTCTTGGGATCCGAAAAGTCTGGAACGCGTCCGTGCTTCCGCCGGGCACCACCGCGGCACCAAGGCCTGGATGTATGAAGGAGGCCACCGCGTGCCGGGGCTAATCCGCTGGCCTGCCGTCATACCTGCCGGGGCGGTCTCGGACGCCACCATCGTCCACAGTGACCTATTTCCAACGATCCACGACATTCTCGGTATTGATATGCCGCAGGATCGCACGATCGACGGCTCCTCGATCCTCCCCGTCCTGCGCGGCGGAAACATGCCGGACCCTGAGCGACCTCTCTACTGGCGCTATCAGGGCGCGGATGGCCAGATCAAGGTTTGCTACCGTGAGGGCGACTGGGTGCTGCTTGCCGATGCCGACCTCGATTACTGCGAACTCTACAACCTCGCCGAGGACTGGCAGCAGCGCCACAACCTCGTCTTCGAGGAATACGACCGTTTCGCCGCCATGAAGCCGCGGATGGTCGAGCTGCACAAAGAAATCGCCGAGGAAGGCCCCAACGAGTGGTGGAAGGAGAACCCCGACCCACTCGTCCCCTGGAAACAGCGCAGCACGGCGGGCATCACCCGCCACCTGCTCGGCACCCCTCCGGAGCCACGTCCCAAACCCTATCCCGAACCCAACTGGCCGTGATATAGGACGGATGGCCCATCAGGGGTTTTCAGTGCAGGCAGGGCAGCGGACAGAAAGTTGACGGTTCCACGCGGAAGAATGACGGTTTCGTAAGTGCAGGATCCAATACGAAGGAGCCCATCTTCCGCGGAGCCCATCTCGGACAGCATCAGCTCGTCGCCCAAGTCAAAGCCGAAGCCGCGCTCGTGGAGGGAGGCGATCAAGTCGATCTGGGAGTTTCGCAGTTCGGCGAGGGCGGGATGCGGCTGGAGATTTGGAGACACCCATGAACTCAATGGGGAGGATTAACGGAGTTAGGTTTGCTCTTCGGCCTGGATCCGTCCAGTTTTCCATAAGGTAAATGCAACACATCCCCGGAATACTCGGCTGCCTCCTTGGCGGATTGGCGTTATTGATTGTTTTATTTCGTGCTCCACCCGACTCGGGTGCGGGATCGTTTTCCGAAATGAGGACCACGGCTGATCCTTCGCGGGATAGCTGGAACGAACCTCAGCCTATTCTAAGCCCGGACGATGGGGATTTTCGAAACATTGAGCTGGAGGCTGCTATTGATGAAGCCTTGGAAGCCAGGTTCGCGGATACGGAATGGTTGAGTGAGAAGCTGGTCGAGATCTCGATGGATCCTAAAGGCAGCGACAAGGTTCGAAAAGCAATGGGCCGCCGAAACCAGTATCATCGTATCGATTTGTCGGAGTATTCAACAACCGAAGCTAAAATCGACGCAGTTCTGGCCCGATTCGTAGGTCAAAATCACTACAGTTCGAACAACGATTTGGTAAAGCAAATGCGGGAAATGGGACCAGAATCTGTTGATATCCTTATGGATCGCCTCAACCATCTGGGCTTAGAGGATTGGACCCAACGAATGGCCATTATTGATGCTCTGAAAGATAGAGTTCCAGAGGGGCGAAGAGAGGAAGTCATTCGTCATTTCCGCCGATCCGGGGCCTTCGTCGATTATATCACGAAATACCAGATTACCGAGGTGGAGGATCAACTCATGGGAGTAGTGGCGGGAACCCAAAAATTCGAAGATTCGAGGTTTGGGGTTAATAGTTCACGTAAACTTATGGAAGCAGCGATTCAAATGAACCCTGAACGCGCTGAAAATGCTCTTCTGGAGCATGTGAAATATGGGAACCAACCAGGAGAAGCTGCTGCTTTGATTGCCAGCCTTCCAGACGTCGATCCAGTCCCGGCAATTGAGGCAGCCATCCCCCGTATTCGTAATCAGTATGAGCGCTCCCGCATGGTTTCCATTGCTCTTGAACACGGGACTCAAGGAAGTTTGGAATTTGCTGAACGCTCCCTGCGGGA
>CAYVUQ010000138.1:0-5265 GCA_964454915.1 uncultured Puniceicoccaceae bacterium | reverse complement strand
CCGGTGGCACAGACCGATTGCGGGGTGATCCGTCGGGTGGAAGCATTCCCCGGCGGGCTCCCAATCGCAAAGCAACAGCCCCCGGCTGCGGTCTTCCGGCGCGTTCGGATGAACCGCAATCCCTCCCGGTTTGAGCACGGCAGCCCAGCCGTCCCCTTCCTCCAGAACCCGCACTCCCTTCGCCCAGGGGAGCTTCTGCCAGTCCGTCCGGTTCACCGGTAGTGAAAGGTGATCTCCATCTCGGTGCTGTCACCGAGGATACGCACCATTTCGTCCGTCCATGCGCCGAAAGGTGCCCGGGCGTGAATCGCGTCCAGACAGATCATCGACCCGATCGGGTCGGCCGTTGATTCGACGATACCCGCATCGGTCACCGATCCCTTGCGGGTGATGCGGAACTTTACCTGGACCGAGGAGAAGGTCGATCCAGAGTCCACCGACACCTCCCGCACCAACCGGTGCCATTCCGCCTGGATCGCCTCCAATGTACGCTGGGTGTAGTCGCCGAAATCGGTCAGTCGGGAATTCACGGCCAGGGTCCCACGGCGGGGCGCGCGCTCCCCGGACTCGTTCAACGGAGCCAACAGGACCTCTGCCCCCACCTTCTTCCTGGGCAGGGGACGTGCGGCGGGATCATTCACCGATCTGGACGGATCGGGCTGCGCAGGATCGGCGGGACCGTCGTTCAGCACCAGGGTTCCGGGCCGTCGTTCCGGCTCGTCGGGATCGTTTTGCTCGCCCTCGCGGGGTTCGGGAATGCGTGCACCCGATCCACTGGCTTGTCCCTCGATCCACTCCGGCACCTTCTTTTCTACCGGCGGAGCCAGTTCCCCGAGACGGCCCGCAGCACCGGCACCTCCGGCCTCGGGCACCGCAGACTCGCTGTACACCCCCGGAGGGAGTCTCTCCACCGTTTCCCCCCTTTCGACAAAAGTCTGCGATTCGTCTTCCGACTCCCGCAAAGGAAAGTCCGATTCCCCGCTCAAATTCGGTTCCGGTTCCGCTGCCTGCTGGTCCCGCGAACCGAAATTGACGGTTTCATCCGGCTGATTGACCGGAACCTCGGGATTGGGTTCGACGAACCGCTCCTCGAACGGGACGACCCGAAGATCGATGGACGTCTCGCGTTTCGCGGACTCTGCGGCGGCTGAGCGACCCTCGCGCAGGAGCGAGTCGATCCGCACTGCACCGGACCAATTCACCAGAAGTGAAATTCCAACCGCAGCCACCCGGATACCCCCCCGGAAGACGGGTCGGGGACGGGCTACTTCTGCAAACCAGTCGATCATTCTCTACAAACGATGCCGATTCGGCCGGAAGATTGCAATTGAACACCGATGGAAAGCCCCTACTCTCTCAAGCATGGATGCCGTCGAAAAAGAAAAGAGGGCGTTGATCCTGCGCAGCAACCGCTTCCTCGCAAACGCCCTCACGGATTCGCGCCTGGTCTCCGACGAAGACATCGAAGAGGCCAACGAAAAACTGCTGGAGGCGATCGACGCCGGTAATCCACGGCAGATATCCATCCTCAACAGCCTGATCTACGATCTTAAACGCCTGGAAGAGAAGGACTACATCGACTATGTCCTCCACCAGTTCAGAATCGGCCTGATCACCCTGCGGAACTACAACCTGCGGCGGACGGGGAACGAGATGAATGATCCGGATATCTGCTGGGCCACCTGGACGGTTCCGTTCGACCAGGTGGGTGACTACTATCTGGTCGCCACCGCCTATTACCCGAGCACACCCGTCGTCAAACAGTGGGAGAAACTCGCGGACCTTCCGATCATCTGGTACGGCGCATCGATCCAAAGCGTGACCGAAGCCATCGACCGACTGAGCAGGGGCGACAGCGGAAACGAGGAGGAGAATTGATGGAGGAAAAACGGCCCCGCATCCTCATTGTGGACGATGACGTTGATTTCTCGTCCCTCCTCTCCGATGTTTTTTCGCACGCCTCCTACCGGGTGGAAACCCTCAGCGACCCCACCCGTGTCCTGCCCAGGGTCGAGAGCGGAAATCTCGATCTTGTGATCACCGATTTGCGCATGCCCGGGATCGACGGCGCGGAACTCTCCCACAAGATCAGGGCCGTCCGTCCCGAACTACCCGTGATCGTGGTCTCGGGTTTCCTCGATTCCAAGGCCCGCGAGCAAATGGAGGGAAGCGGCGTGGCCGCTCTCTACGAGAAACCGCTCAGTGTTTTCAGCCTCTTGAAAGACGCCGCGAAACTGATCCAGGAACACGGCAAGCATGATCCCGGAGAGGACGGTGAAGAGGATGCGGCAGACGCGGCCGAGACGGAGATGGATCCGCATCTTCAGGCACTCCCGTGCGAATCCGAAAGCAGCCGGGAATTTGCCGAAGCCCTCCACGAGCTGCGCGACCGGCGGAACAGCTTTTGCGTGATCGCCCCCCGCGGAGTTCCCTCACGTGCGATCGCACAGGAATTCTGCGCGTGGATCGCCAGCGACACCGCAGCCGGTCGGGTTCTGGAACCCAAGGAATGCAACGAGGAGGTTCTGGGGACCATCGTTGAAGAAGCGGTTGAATCCGGGTTGGAAACACTGGTCCTCTGCGTAACCGAGGTGGAGGAACTCGAACCCTCCCGCCAGAAGCAGCTCGCCCGGGCAACCCGCAAAGGCACATTGAAGGAGAAATGGGAAGGTAACTTGCGTTTCCTCTTTTTCATCGGGGCCGATGTGGAATCCCTTTACCATGAAGGCTCCCTCAGCGACGAGCTGTACCTGTCGATGGGAAGTGCCGAGCTTTCCGTCCCTCCCCTCCGCAACTGTCCCGAAGACATCAAGGCGATGGCCCGGGCCTGCCACCGGGACGACGGTTCTCCCCTGGACTGGGAAGAGAACGCCCTCAAGGCCCTGGCCGACAGGGAGTGGCCCGGCAATCACGCCGAGCTGCGGAAGGTGCTCCTGCGCTTGCAGCAGGATAACAGGGGCGAACCCGTCACCGCCACCGAAGTGATCGCCGTAGCCGCCGAACAGGATGCTCCTGTCTCCGAAACCGGGCAAACGGAAAGACGTCCGTTGATCGAGACTCTGGAAGACTGCCGGAAATCCTATCTTCAGGCGGCTTTTTCACTCCTCGACAAGGATGCGGACGCCGTCGCGCGGATGGCCCAGGTGTCGCCGACTTTGGTCCGGCGGGTCGTCGGACTTGATCTCCCCCAGGCATCGAATGGTTCCGGTCGCGTTCGCTCTCGCGAGAGGGAACGGCGCTGAAAGACGCAGGGACTCGAGAGTAAGCCGGGAGGGGACTCGCGAGAAGATACAACTTCGCGGAAGGACCGAAAAATGAGGAATGAATTGAGTCACCCTACTCTCTTGAGCACGATGTCTGCCGTCCGGCGAAAGCCGTCCAGAAAAGGAGTGTAACCCTCGTAGTAAATCCGTTCCTTCAAGGTGAATGCCTCAGCCGGCAAGTTCCGCACGGTCAGATCCCGCTCCCGCGCCAGGCCTTTGGCCGTATCGATTTCGAGGTCGAGAAATACGCTCAATTGGGCGTGCTCGGCGAAGCGGGGATCGAAGGCGAAGAGTCCTTCGATCACAAGCAGATCAAGGTCCCGTGTGGCATGTTCGACGCTCAGGTCGTACTGCCCGTTGGACAGGTTGTAAAGGTTGTTGAAGCGGATGCGATCCCCTTTCCTGAACGCGAAGACGGCACGTTCGAGTTGTGCGAGGTCGTACCAGTCGGGCAGGTGAATGCCTCCGTGTTCGACGCGCCGGGACCACTCGTTCCGCGAAACGCAGATAAAGGCATCGGTTGACAAGTGCAGGGCCGCACCCGGCCAGTCGGCCACGAGCGATTCGGCAAATGTGCTTTTACCCGAACCAGCCACACCTTCGACAAGGCAGATTTTTCGATCGGCATTGGAAGAAGCGAGTCGTTCGAGAACTTCGGTCAGGGGGTACTGGGTTTGTTGGGGCATATGAAGGTCTTTACGCGAATCGCGCACGCAACCAGTCCAGGGTCAGGTAACCCGGCCAGTCATCGACCGGACGCCGGGACGCCAAAAGATCGGCAGGAACATCCGGCTCGCCCAGTGCGCTGACGGTCAAATCCGCCATACTGAGATCCTCATCGCGGGTGTAGCCGTTCACAGTGGCGACGACCCGGCAGTCAGCCGCCCTGGCGGCACGGGCACCGATGTTGGAATCTTCGAAGACAACCGCATTTTCGGGAGCAACCCCGGCCTTCTCGAGTGCCATCAGGTAAATCTCGGGGTCGGGTTTCTTGCGTGACACCACGTCCCCGGCGAGGATGAAAGTGAATGGGATATCCGGCAGCAACTGCGATCGAATCGCTTCCGCCGACCGTTCGTTGGAGGTCGTGCAGATTCCCAGCAGGAGTCCCTCCGCAGCGGCGGCACGCATCACCCGATGGACACCGGGACGCAGGGGAAGTGCTCCCTCCTCCAACATCTCGATGAATAGGTCCGTCTTCCTCTTGTGAAGGTTCCCGATGACTTCATCAACCTTTTCGGGTGCGATTTCGCTCCCGAAACCAGCCGTCGCCATGTGGTGACGCATCCGTTCTTTGCCGCCGCCGACTTGAAGGAGCCGATGGTAAGTCAATTCGTCCCATTCTACGGGGTATCCCGCTTCGGCGAAGGCGCGGTTGAAGGCCACGCGGTGTCCGTCGCGCTCAGTATCGACGATGACGCCGTCCTGATCGAAAAAGAGAGCTTTGATCTCAGCCATGATTACGCAAGGGCGATGGAGCTTGATGTGCTAAGCCTTCCCGGCACTCCCAAGGAGGTCGATGTAGCGGCCCACCCGTTCGGCGATTGCGGCGCGCACAGCCTTATCGACTTTGCCGGGGTTGTATTCGTCGGGATGGGCGTCCAAACAGGCGCGGGTGGTGTCGAGCAGCACATGCTTCAGCTCGGTGGACACGTTGAATTTCGCTCCGCCCAGGTCGATCAGACGGCGAACCGTCTCGTCCTTCAATCCTGTGCCACCGTGCACGATGAGCGGTGCTCGCACCTCGGGGCGATTCACGATCTCGTTGATCCGCCCGAAGCGTTCGAAATCGATCTTGGGATTTTCGGTTTGATAGACCCCGTGCGCGGTGCCGATGGCGGGTGCGAAAAGGTCCACGCCGGTGCGCTCGACGAACTCCAGGCACTTTTCAATGTCGCAAAGCTGCGCTTCGTCCTCGGCTACCGCGACCTGATCCTCCACACCGGAAACGGTCCCCAGCTCGCCCTCGACGGAGACGTCGCCCAGAGCATGGCAGTAGTCG
>CAYVUQ010000137.1:0-5295 GCA_964454915.1 uncultured Puniceicoccaceae bacterium | reverse complement strand
GAGCACCACCTTGCCAAGGTGGATGTCGAGGGTTCGAATCCCTTCGCTCGCTCCATTTTCTTCGGGGCACCGCGACTGCGCGGATTCCCGTCTCTCCCGACCGACTCCTTCCGGCCCCGTGTCCTTCTTCGCCGAACCTTTGTCCTTCGAGTTTTTCCAACGTGCCGTCTGGACGGCCGCAGTGGTTGGTTTCACCAATGGGTTCCTGAGCGGATTCGTGGTTTTACGGAGGTCCGCCCTGATGGTCGGCTCGCTCTCGCACACGCTCCTTCCCGGGATCGCGGCAGCGATCCTGATCACAGGTCTGACCTCGGGAGCCGCGTTTCTGGGAGGGCTCACCTCGGCACTGCTTGTCGGTCTGGCAGCGGTCTTCGTCTCGCGCACTTCGCGGATCGACGCGCACTCGGCGCTGGCGGTTCTCTATACCGGTGCCTTTGCGGTGGGACTGCTACTGCTCGACCTGATCCCCACCCAGACAGAACTGGAGCATTGGCTGTTCGGCAACATTCTGGCGGTCTCCGATACCGATGCGATCATGTCACTGGGTGTGGCGGCCGTGGTGCTCCCCGTGCTGGTGTCAACGGGGCGGCCACTGGTGTTGGCTCTGTTCGAACCGACGATTGCAGTGAGCCAGGGCATACCGGCGAAGCGCCTCGGCTACCTCCTGACCGCCGCGGTGGTTCTTGGGCTGGTAGTCTCCATCCAGGCGGTCGGCTGCATCCTGTCCGTCGCGATGCTGGTGGCCCCGGCCGCAGCGATGCTACAATTCGCAAAAGGACCCTTCGCGTTGATCTGGGGCGGTGCCTTCATCGGGGCTGTGGTTTCCGTAGCGGCGGTTTTTCTCTCTTATTGGTTCGACCTGCGGGTAGGGGCGGTGATCGTCCTGTTGCTCGGGGCGACGGTCCTGGCTGCCTATCTGCTCGGAGGTCGGCACGGGATCGTTTCGGTTCTCCGAAGGAAGCCCTCCGCTCCGTAGGGCCCGGCCCTTCGTGCACCACCTCTATCAAATCCGGTCCTGGAGGAGAGCAGTGGATCCGCCTGGACCAAGACGCGCCAGAACTTCGCCGACGAGATAAAGCGAGCCGGTAAGAAGGACCGGTTCGACTTCGGGAGAGAGGGAGGATGCGTCGCCTCCCGAAAAAATCTCATCGAGGGAGGATTCCCTGATCTCACCCGGGAAAGCCGCGGCCACCAATCGCCGCAGTTCGGCGAAGGAAAGCGCTCGGGGCCGTTGGGGGCGGCCGATGTGGATTTGCCGGGCCCAGGGTGCGACGGTCTCGAGAACCGCTCGCGCCCGCTCGCGGCCCAGACTGCCCACAACGACATCGAGAGTTGCTGCCGGGGGACCGACCCGCTCGCGGAGGTTCACGCCCAACTCGACGGCACCTTCGGGGTTGTGAGTGCAGTCGATGATGTAGCGAGTCCCCCCGATCACCCGTTCGTCCCATCGTCCCGGCCAGCGAACCCGGCCCAAAGCGTCCGCCGCGATTCGCGGATCAACCGGAAGCCGGTCCGTGATCGCTTCGAGAAGCAAGAGGGCCACCGCAGCGTTCCACTGCTGAAATCCTCCAACCAGATTGGTCTCGGGCAGGGAGGCTGCGGAGAAACGGTCGCCGGCAGCAACCCAATGGCACCCGAGAGCGTTCACGCGGTCGCGTACCACCCGGACCGCCTCCTCCGGGAGACGACCGGTCACAAGAGGAACCCCCGGCTTGAGAATCCCCGCTTTCTCGCGGGCAATCGCATCGAGGGTGTCGCCGAGGATATCGCAATGGTCCAGGCCGACCGATGTAATCGCGGTGGCCTGTGGGGAGACGATGTTTGTCGCATCCAGCCGACCGCCCAGTCCCACCTCCACCACCGCGCAGTCCACGCCCTTTTCGGCGAATGACTGGAAGGCCATGAGGGTCATAAACTCGAAAAAGCTGGGATACCCGGTGCTCCCCTCCTCGGCCACGAGACGGGCGAGTCGTCTCAACGCACCGGCCTTCTCCACGATCTCGGCCTCCGACAGGGCTTCTCCGTCGATGCGCACCCTCTCTCCGAGATACACGAGATGGGGCGAAGTGTAGAGCCCGGTCCGGTAGCCCGCGGCACGCAGCATTTGCTCGACCATGGCGCAAACCGACCCCTTGCCGTTGGTCCCGGCCACGTGAACCACCGGGAAGCGGTTTTCGGGATGGCCCGCGGCATCGGCGAAGTGCTCCATCCGCTCCAATCCGAACTTCGAGCCGCGATTGCGCAGTCCGAAGAGGAAGTCCACCGTCTCGTCAAACGTCTCCATGGGGATACGCGCGTTGCAATCGATTCAAGGCTGGCGGGGGTCCGTCCCCGGCTGCCGTCCCAACCAACGTCCGAAGCTCCGCATAACCGCCAGGTGAATCCTGGCCTGGGTCCAGGCGTAAATCCACCAAGGCAACCGGGGCTCGTAGCCATGCACTGCGGCAACAAGAAACCCCTGCTCGGGGAACAACCGGAACTCGAACCGCCCGGGCGGATCCGGGGACCGGGCGAGGAGGCCTCCGGCGATGTAAAATGCCCGGCGTCCGCTGGAACCGACCGAATACGGCGTGGGCTCCAACCGGAGAAGCAGCACATGGGGCAAGCGCCACTCGAAGCGGATCGATCCACCGTCCCCGGTGCGCACCCGGAGGAGACCCGCAAACTTCCGACCGAGCCACTTCCCGTAGGACTGCGCGACTCTCCCGGCATCCCACCCGTGTGGAAGTGGCATCCGCTGCACGGAGCGAACCTGCCGGGCCTTGCGGATGCGACTGCGGTCGGTGCGGACCTTATCCCGGCGCGGCTCGGAGAGCAAGTGCCCCCGCGCATCTACCGCCTTGCGAAGGGATTCTTCGAAGGGAACGGCGGTGGCGGCGATCTCCCGCAGAAGGGGATTCGGACGGGCCTCCAGGTCGTGCTCCAGACTCTCCAGCAGCGGCCCGACCAAGGCGGAGGGCACCCCTCCGAACAGAGACACCCACAGGCGCGAGAGGGCGAAGGCGTTGAGCGGGAAATTGATATGGCGGACCGGACGGTCGAGAATCTCCGCCGTCCTCAGAATGAGACTCCGGTACGTCATCGGTTCGTGACCACCCAGATCGAAAATCCCGTTGCTGAACCCGGGGCGGGTCAGGCAGAGCCGGAAGGCCCGGACCACATCCTGGATATCGATGCCATGGGTGCGCGACCGGACCCATCGGGGCAGGATCATCACCGGCAACCGACGGACCAGGCGAATGAGCAGACCGAAGGACGACCCGCCCGGGCCGAACACCAGTCCCGCGCGGAGAGCCGCACATGGAACCGAGCGGCCCCGCAGGACCTCTTCGACTTCCTTGCGGCTCCGCAGGTGCGGCGACAACCCTTTCCCCCTGGTTGTGTCCGGGAGCAACCCGCCGAGATAGACGATCCCCTGGAGCGCGGCTTCCTCTGCAGCGCGAATGAAATTGTCGGCCAGCAGGAGGTCCAGATCGGCAAAACTCCCCTGAACCATCCGGCTCGACGGACTCATGGAGTGGACCAGATAAAGACCGTAATCGCACCCGCGGAGAGCCTCCGTCACCTGCGGCAGGGAAAACAGGTCGCACTGTCGCCACTCCGTGTTTCCGTCGCCCCCCTTTCCGGCGGCCACCGGACTTCGCGTAAGCCCCCGGAACCGAAAGGCGTCGGAAAGGCCGGACCGCAAGAAAGAGCCGACGAAACCGCTCGCGCCGGCGACGGCCACCAAGGGACGTTTGTCCGCGCCGGTGGCTGAATTTCCGCCTCCTTCCCGATCCCCAGGCAAGATACTCCTCTGCGGACGGGAAACCCTCAGGCGATCTTCGCGAAGGTTTCCTTGAGGGATTGCGCCGAATTACGAAGACCCTGGAGTTCTTTGGGCCACAGATCGAATTCGACATGTTCGGCGACGCCCTCGCGACCCAGGACGGTGGGGACGCTCAGGGCAACCTGCTTCAACCCGTAGGCACCGGTCTGGACGCTGGAGACCGGCAGGATACGGCGCTGGTCGAGCAGGACGGAATGGACGGTTTCGGCGATGGTCGCACCGACCGCCCAGCCGGCGCCACCCTTGCGGCGGATGACTTCGGCACCGCTGCCCTTGGTGCGTTCGAAAATGGACTTCTGGAAATGGGCGGAGCATTTCTTCAGGGAAGACAGGAGCACTCCGGCCACGGTGGCCGAAGACCAGATCGGGACCATCGAATCGCCGTGTTCGCCGAGGATCAGTGCTTTGATCTGCGTCGGGGGCAGGCCGAGCTCGAGGGAGATCAGGGAGCGGAAACGGGCGGTATCCAGCATGGTTCCGAGACCGTACACCTGTTTGTGCGGCACCTTCAACTCGGCTGCTGCGAGCTGGGTGAGGATATCGACGGGATTCGACACCACGAAGAACTGTGCCGAGCTGGAGTAACCTGTTTCCTGGATGCTCGCGAGAATCTTCTGGAAAAGCGAAACGTTACGATTGATCAGGTCGAGGCGGGACTCGTCGGGTTTGCGCCGCAAGCCAGCCGTGATGACGAAGACATCGGAATCCTTCGCACGCTCGTAGTCGCCCGCGTAGATTCTCTGGTCCCCCAGGGTCGCCGCTCCGTGCAGGAGATCGAGAGCCTCTCCTTCGGCCATCTCGGTATTCGCGTCGAGAATCTGGATTTCCGAAACCAGGCCCGCGCATTGCAGCGCGAAAGCCGCGTTGGAGCCGACCCGACCCCCTCCTCCGATAATGGTAACTTTCATATTGGTATCCTTGCTCTAGGAAGTGGAAATGCCGTTGTAAATCCGATCCGTAATGATCTGCACCAACTTTTCGGCCTCGGGATCCGGTGGGACACCACCCGCCTGATCTTGCGCTGGTGCGGGAGTAGCCGTCGGGCATGAGGACGGTGCAACCGGTGCCGAAAACCCGGTACGAAACTCGGAATTGTCGCAAAGTTCGCATTCACTCCAGTTTTCCCGGAAATCCGACATTCCCAACTGCTTCCGCATCTCGATCAAATCCCTGGCCTGCTTGCCGGAGATCGGCTGCAGCTCCCGGCCCAGCATCGAGGCGAGCAGGATGGTCTGGCAGTAGGTCTCGGTGTTTTCCATCCTCCCGTAGGCGTCCTCAATGTCCTCGCTCCAGGTGAAGGCACCGTGGTTCTCCATGAGGATGGCCTGGTGATCGACGGCGGCCTCTCCGAGTGCTTCGGCAGCCGCCGGAGAACCCGGTTTCTCGTAGGGACTCGAACCGATGACCCCCAGAAAGACCTCGGCCTCGGGGATGAGACAAGTCGGAGGCACCACTTTGGCCACAGC
>CAYVUQ010000136.1:0-5330 GCA_964454915.1 uncultured Puniceicoccaceae bacterium | reverse complement strand
ATGATACCACCCCTCCTCTCCAGAACTGTGCAACATTCTCTTCGACATACCCCCAGCACACACAAAACACCCCACAACGCAAGAATAATTTTGCCAGAAAAAAATAGGCAAGCAATTTTAAGACTGTCTAAAATTTTCAAGCTTGCGAGTGTGCATCAGTGGTTTGCCTGCGGACTTTTTTGGGGGGACAGCCACTCCACGAAGTCGGCGACGCAAGTGAAGGTCGGCGGGGCTGTTGTACTCTTTTGGGGCACTATGCGAGCGGTGTGGACGCCCGCGCGGCGGCCGGCCTCGATGTCGCTTTCCTTGTCTCCGACCATCCACACCCGTGAGGGCTCGAGGCCTCGTGATCTGATGGTTTCCAAAATGTAGCGGGGTGAGGGTTTCCGATAGACCAAGGGCTCTTCGGGGGTTTCGGGAGCAATGCAAACGCCATCGAAACCCGATTGAAGACCGAGCTTCCTCTCGGTCTCGAGGTTGCAGGCCTCCGCCGCCTCCCTGGTGAAAAAACCGCGATTGATGCCACTTTGGTTGGTGAAGAGGAAGAGAAGCACCCCGGCCCTCCGCAGACGGGCGAGGGCCTCCGCCACGCCAGGCAAGGGCTTCACCCCGGCAGGGTCCGACAGGTAACCGGCATCCTCGATCAAAGTCCCATCGCGGTCGAAAAACACGGCCCGCGGCGGGAGGAAATCGTTCTTCCAGGGACCGTTCACGACACGGGGATATCCTCTGTCGGATCGGCCAGGTCCGGGTGACGCTCCAAATACCCGAGTATCTCGTCGGCTGAAACAGTCGCCGTGCCGACCTTGCCCACGACGACACCCGCGGCGAGATTGGCCAACCGGGCCGCCGTGGCCAGGTCCGCGCCTGCGGCGATGGCCGGAAGGAGGGATGCGATCACCGTGTCACCCGCTCCGGAAACGTCGAACACCTGGCGGGCGAAGGTCGGGATCAGTCGGTCCACCCTCCCCTTTTCGCTCAGGAGAATGCCGTCGCCACCAAGGGTGACCACGAGATGCGCGGGGCTGTATTTTTCCCAAATGCGTCCGCAAACTTCTTCCGCTGGAAAGGACCCGCGCATAAATGGGGACAGTCCCGCCAATTCCAGTGCTTCGGCGCGATTCGGAGTAAGAAGGTCGAGCCCCTCGAAACGCAGTCGGTGCCGCGGCTTCGGATCAAGAGCAACGGGAATGCCGCGCTCTTTGCCATAGACTTTCAACCGCTCGATCAACTGCTCCGTTACGCTACCCTTCCCATAGTCAGAAATCAGAATCGAATCAACCTCCCCGGCCGCAGCTACGATACTTCTGAACATGGACGGTGAGTCGATACGATAGACTCCGGGGTCCAACTCCCGGTCAATCCGGCACAGCTGCTGGTTGCGCACCATGACTCTTGTCTTGCAGATGGTGGCGGGACCTGAAACCTCCCGGAATCGCTCCACTCGGGCAACCCCCGCCTCGGCAAGCAAAGTCTCCAACTGCTTCCCCGCCTCGTCGCACCCGGTCCATCCCGCGAGCACCGGCCGAGCACCGAGGGAGGCCAGGTTGAGTGCGACGTTCGCCGCGCCGCCCGCAGCGAAGGTGTCACGCGTCACGTCCACCACCGGGACGGGTGCCTCCGGGGAAATGCGCGAGGCGTCGCCCCATATGTAGTGATCGAGCATGACGTCGCCCACCACCAGAACCCGGGTACCCGCGATTGATTTCAGAAGTTCCGCGATTTTCATTCGATTTCCCATTCCACCGGATGATCGGATAACATTTCGACACCGTTCCCTGTGACTGCGACCACGTCCTCGATGCGACATCCGCCAATCCCACGATAGTACAGACCGGGCTCTACGGTAGCGACCATTCCCTCCTCAAGAAGGCAAGAAGCGGTCGAAATCCGCGGCTCCTCGTGAATCTCCAGGCCCAGCCCGTGACCGGTGCCGTGGAAGAAGCCCTCGAATCCGCGCTCCGTCCGCTTCGTCTCGAAACCCTGGTCCTTGAAAAAGGAGGTCACCCGCCGGTGGACCGATGACCCGTCCGCTCCCGCGGAAATGGAATCGAGGGCGAGTCTCTGGGCTGACCGCACTGTCTCCACCAGGCGTCGGACCTCGGGCGTGGCACGGCCCTTGCAATAGGTGCGGGTCATGTCGCCGAAATAGCCCGTGCCCTCGTCTCTGGGGAAGATATCGACGATGATGGGCTTTTCGGCGGGGAGAGGCCCGCTCCCGCGTTCGTGCGGGTCGCAGGCATGCTCCCCTCCGGCGACGATGGTGGACTCGGCCTGGCATCCGTTCTCGAGACAATGCACCGCGATCCGGGTGCGCACAGATTCAGAGGTCAGAAAATCTCCGTCGGCGAAAAGGAGACCGTCACGGACTGATGCCGAGCCGATGGTCTCTTCGACAAGGCGGAAAGCACGAGCGATCACCTCGTTGACCCGCCGGATCGCCTCCTGCTCCCGTGCGGTTTTGCGCAAACGGCCGCAGCACACGGGACGGTCGAGAAAAACGATCTCAGGCCCGCCACGTTCTCGCAGGTCGAAGGCCAAACGAGCCGGGAAATCTTCCGGAAGAAGCAGCCGGGAGGCACCCCTGCCCTTCGCCAGCCACAGAATGCGACCGACAAGATCGCCCTTCGAGTCGGAATCGCGGACGACATCTTCGAGGGACAAGACCTCGTCGAAAGAACCCTCCCGCACCCCGCGGTCCATCTCGAGAGGAGAGAGAACGGCCCCGCGGACGCCATCCGCCTCGAAGGCGAGGAAGGGGTCCGGGGCGCGAAATCCTCCGAAGTAGAGAAGATCGGCGTCGGTCTCTGGCGATGCGTAAAAGACTTTGAAATCCATAGTCGAACCCGGCGCGTTCGATCCCCGCAGCCGGAAGGTGGCTGTTGAGTGTGGGCGAGCGTATCGCGAACCGCAACCCACGAAACACACTGAAAAATGTTTGCGCACGGGTCGGGCCGGAGTTTCCTTGGAACCACACTCACGGGATCCGGTTCTTGAATCGGGTGTCGGCCACTTCGTGATGATACGCCATCTCTATCTCAAACTCCTCGTCCTCTCTGCCCTTCTTGTGGCGGTCGCCGGTTGCGATCTCGAGACCGACTCAACGCCCGAGCCGGTTTCGTTCCGCATTCCCATCGCCAATCAGGACGCCCGGCTCGAACTTGCCCTGACGATTTCCGAACGACAGACCGGACTGCAACGCCGCCTGAAGCTCGGTACCGACGAGGGTATGGCCTTCCTTTTCGAGCGTCCCCAACCGGCGAGCTTCTGGATGCGCAACACGGAGATACCCCTCGACATCGGCTTCTTCACCGGAGACGGCATTTTGCGCGAGGTCCATCGTATGCTCCCCAATGTCGAGATTCCGACGAAATCTTTCCGCGACGACATCGTGATCGCGGTCGAGATGAACGAGGGCTGGTTCGCCCGGCGGGGGATCAAGCCGGGAGACAGCCTTGATCTGGCGGCACTCAAACGCGCGATACGAAGCCGGGGGGAAGACCCCGCCGAGTACCCACTCAGTGCGAGCAGCAGCCTCGTTCCCTGATGGACGGAGGGCCCGAAAATCACCAGGTCTCCGGGGAGGAAGGGGAAGGCCCCCTCTGGTATTGCCTGCGCTCCCGCACGAAGCAGGAGCACATCGCCGCGATGCACATCCGCGCCCGCGTGGGGGTCGAGGTCTTCGCGCCGCGAATCACGTTTTCCAAAAAGACGCGCCGCGGCAAGGTGCGCTTTACGGAGGCACTTTTTCCTGGCTATCTTTTCTGCCAGTGCAAGATCGACGAGCACCTGCGCCACCTCCTCTCCATCCAGGGAATCATCGGGGTCGTCCGGTACGGCCAACGCTTTCCCCCGGTCCCGTCGGGCTTCATCGAAGACCTCCGCAGCCGCGTGCCGGACGACGGAAATCTCCAGAAACCGGACCCGGTCATCGAGGCGGGCAAGGAAGTCACCCTCGTTGAGGGTCCTTTCAAGGATTTGCAGGCCGTGGTGACGAAGGTGCTCGGTGCCCGCGAGCGCGTGCGCATCCTCCTGGAGTTTCTCGGTCGCCAGGCCGAGATCGAAGTGCCGATCTCGTCGGTCTTCCGCGAGGACGTCGCTCCCGACAAGCAGCTATAGCCGGGCTACTCCGGTATGCCCAGCCGGGTGAAATCGATGACCGAGTGGCTGATGGAGCCCGCCTCCAACGCATGGATGTCCGTGCCCGGGTAATCCTCCGGCATGGTTCCCCTGCGATAGCGAAACACATAACCCTCCTCCTTTTTCTCGAACAATCCGGCCATCTTCATGTTCACCGGAACGGTCCGCAATACCGGCGTCTTCGCCGTGGTGCCGATGGGAAAATTCACGTTGTGAACCACCCCCTGCCGCCAAACCCACTCGCGGTTGACGAGCTTGATGACCATATCGCGAGCGATCGCTGCGGCGTTCTCGAGGCTGGTGAAATAGTCGCCTTCCACGAACCCGTCGCGAGAGCGGATTTCCTCGAAACTCTCCTTGGGAATCAGCTTGCTGAAAGCGATCCCAGGCACACCGCCAAAGGACCCTTCCAGTGCGCCGGCCACGGTGCCCGAGCTGAGCACCAGCGGCACTGTCGTGTTGAAGCCAAGGTTGATCCCGGAAACAACCGCGTCGGGCAAAGTCTCGGACAAGTGTTCCAGGGCAATGTTGACGCAGTCGGTCGGCGTGCCGTCGATCCGCCAGCCCGGGCAGCCGAGGGAATCGTCGGGCTCCGCCCGCACGGAGCGGCGGCGCGAGATGCCCCGCCCGATCCAGCTCTGTTCCGCGAAGGGGGCAGCCACCATCACCTCGAACTCCTCGAGGAGCCGATCCACCAACACCCGCAGAAAGAACGAGTCGAACCCGTCGTCGTTCGTTACCAATACACGTTTCTTCGCCATAGGGTCGCACTCTTCCCCACCCGTGGGCGAACCGCCAGAACAAACTGCGGACCGGATACTGCCAATGCCCCGTTTTCCTTGCCTTCACGGGCGAATCCCCCACGCTCACGTGCCATGGATTTGCAAAAGACAGGTTTCGGGACACGTGCCCTGCACGCCGGCCAAAAGCCCGACCCGGCGACGGGAGCGCGGGCCGTCCCGCTCCACCAGACGACGAGCTTCGTCTTCCGCGACACCGAGCACGCGGCCAATCTGTTCGGGCTGAAAGAGCTGGGGCACATCTACACCCGGCTCAACAATCCCACGAACGACGTCCTCGAACAGCGGATGGCCGCCCTGGAGGGAGGCAGTGGTGCGCTCGCCCATTCCAGCGGACAGGCCGCTATCACCGACACCATCCTCAACATCATGGGGTCCGGCGACCACATG
>CAYVUQ010000135.1:0-5348 GCA_964454915.1 uncultured Puniceicoccaceae bacterium | reverse complement strand
CGGCGGTTCCGATCAGCCAGCGGCCGCCCCCGATGGCTACGTAAACGATCAGGGAGCCATGCTGGCTCCGGCCAATTACCGAATCCAGCCTTCGGATATCCTGATGGTGGAGATTTTCCAGCAACCGGACCTGGAGAAGCAGGTCCGCGTGGAGGCAGACGGGACCATCGCCTTGCACCTGATCGGTCGGGTGAACATTGAAGGGATGACGGTATCCGAGGCCAGAGAGAAGGTGACCGAGCTTTACGACAGGGACTATCTGGTGAATCCCCAGGTGGACCTCCAGGTCGTTGAGTTCAGTCTCGAGAAAGTGCAGATTCTCGGCCAGGTGCGCCAACCCGGGGTTTTCGGAATCCCGCCCGATGAGGAACTGACCCTGCTGCGCGGGATTTCCCAGGCCGGCGGATTCACCCGCCTGGCCCGCAAGGGTTCCGTTCAGATTCGGCGCGAGATGGAGGACGGCGAGGTGAAAGTCTTTGTCGTGAACGCATCGGACTTGATCAGCGATCCGGATTCGGAGGACTTTGTGCTACAGGACGGAGACATTGTCTTCGTGGAAGAGCGTATCATCTAACTCATCAGAAACCCCAACATGGCCAAACAGGACAAACGCAATCCCTACGGCGAAGGCTACGGCGGCTACGGAAACTACGGAGCGGGCTACGGATACGAAGTCGGCCAGTCGCACCGCACTTTGGCCGATTATCTGGTGCTTCTCCGCGAGCGCATCTGGTATATCGTCATCATTTTCCTGGTAGTCGCCACCGGCACGGCTCTCTATACCTTTCGGAAAACGGAGATCTTCACCGCGGGAGCATTGGTGGAAATCCTGCGCGACGACCCTGCACCGATGACCGGGGTCAATACCGAAGTGGATTTGAACCAGATTCGCTCGGCGGAAGACCTCAACACGGAGATCAATTTCCTCAACAGCAACCGCCTCATCGAGGCGGTCAACAACCGCCTGACCGGTCCGGAGAAAGAGGCGTTCATGGCACCCTATGAGGATGTGGTCACGTTTTCGGGACCTTTGACGCCGTTGGAAGTCCTCGCCGAGAACCGCGAGATAAAGCCGGCACGGATGTCGCTGAACGTCTATATCACCTATTCCCACCCGGATCCGGCGGTCGCGGCGGATGTGGCGAACATGTTCGCGGAAGAGTACGTCGCCTACAGTCTCAATCGCGGTCTGGAGCGCACCATCAAGGCCGTTGAGGACCTCCGACGCGAGGCGGAGGCGAAGAAACAGCGGGTCGATGAACTCGAAGCCCGGCTGGCCCGTTACCGCAGGGAGAACAACGCCGTTTCCATCGAGCAAAGCGAAAATGTCGCACTGACGGAATTGCAGAGTTTGACGGCCCGTCTGAACGAGGCCGAGGCGTTGTTTTCGCGCGCCGAGACCCAGTGGACTTTGATCCAGCAGTACGAGGAGCAGGGCGATCCGCTCTGGGAGCTGGATTTCATCTCCAGCCGTCCCCTTGTGGCCGAACTCCTGGGCCGCAGGGCCAATGTCATGATCGAGATATCGACGTTGGCCAAGCGTTACCGCGACAAGCATCCACAGATGATCGAGGCGAAACAGAATCTCGCCCAGGTGAACGACGAGCTGGACTCCGCTGTCCGTTCGGCGAAGGCGGGCATACAAGCGGCCTACATTGAATCGCGAAAGAATCTTTTGGCGGCGGAGGCAGCCCTGGAACGCAGCTCGCAGAAGATGCTGGACCTCGCGGAAGTGCGGACAGGGTACAACTCGATCCTCAGGGATTTTGAGGTGGCGCAGATGAACTACCAGCAGCTGATCGGCCAGCTTGCCACCCGCGAGGCGGAAACGAGCTGGAAGACGGCCCAGGCCGAAATCATCGACCGTGCCACGATACCCCTCAAACCCAGCTCGCCGAACATCCCTCTGAATATCGCACTCGGTGTGGTCGGGGGCCTTGGTCTCGGGGTCGGATTCGCCTTCCTCCTCGCCTTCCTCGACAATCGCGTGAAGAGTGCCTACGATGTGGAAGAGATCATCGGGCTGCCGCTCCTGGGTATCGTTCCGAAGGTGGACCGGAGACTGTCCTCCTCCGACCGCGCAAAGGCGGTGGCGACGAATCTGGACAGCAAGGTCACGGAGTCTTTCCGCACCATCCACTCGTCGATCTCGCTGAGCGACGAGGGCAAGCTTGCCCAGGTCATGGCCGTCACCAGCACACTGCCGGCCGAAGGCAAATCTTTCATCGCCACGAATCTCGCACTGACGTTTGCGGGGCAGGGGCAGAAGACCCTGATCGTCGATTGCGATATGCGGCTGCCCAATGTGGCGAAATCCTTCGGCGTGAAACCCCGCTCCGGGATGTATGAGTACTTTTTCGGGGACAAGACTCTCGACGACGTGATCGTCCGGGAGGTTGCCCCCAACTGCGACATTCTCCCGACCGAGAACGCGCCGGACAACCCGACCCAGGTGCTCAACAGCGTGGAGTTCGAACAGTTGCTGATCCAATTGCGGCACCGCTACCACAAGATCGTGATCGATTCGCCTCCCGTAGGTGCGGTCAGCGATACACTTTGCCTGCTGCCGCTGATCGACGGGGTGGTGTTTGTGCTCAAGTTCAACGACGTGAAGAAGAAGGCGGCCAAGTCAGCCGCACGGACTCTGACAGAGTCGGAGACGCCTGTGTTCGGGGCGGTGATGAATGCGATCAGTGCCAAGATGTCGCATTACTACTATTCGCACTACTACGACTACAGCTACCACGACTACTACTATCTGAAGGAGCCGGGCGAGCGTCAGTCGTTGAAGGAGGCTTCCGGGCCGAACACCCCGACTCCGAACCGCCAGGTTCCGATTGAGGGAGACGCTGGCGAGAGCAGGGAGCGCAGATCGGAGAAAGTCTGAGCCGTTTTGCCGCTGCGTGTGCGGCTCGAATCCGATTCGGTATCAGGTGTCAGGTGCCGCGCACGCGCATTTTTTCCGCGCGGTAAATGCAGCGGATGCGGTCGAAGTCTTCTTCGCGGGAGTTGGTTTCGAGCATGTAGTCGAATTCCCCGGCTGCCTGGATTTCCGAGCGAGCGGTTTCAAGGCGCCGCTCGATTTCCTCGCTGTCGTCGGAGGCCCGTCGGATCAGCCGCTGCTTCAGCTCCTCCAGAGAGGGGGGGATGATGAAGATGGTCACCAACCGCCCTTTCAGCCAGTCAAGCCGTTTCGCTTTGTCCCGAATCTGTCGCATCCCCTGGACGTCGATACTCAGAAGAACGTCCCGCCCTTTTTCGAAATGACGGACGACTTCCGATTCGAGGGTGCCGTAGGATTTGCCGTGGACGAGAGCGGACTCCAGAAACCCTCCGGACTCCCGTGTGTTGGCGAACCCTGCCTCGGTCAGAAAGAAGTAATCGCGCCCGTCTTCCTCATTCGGCCTGGGTTTTCTCGTCGTAGCGGTAACCGCCCGCCGCAGAGACCGGAATTCGCTCAAAAGCCGGTGGCACAGAGTGGTTTTCCCACTACCGGCCGGGCCTGAGACGATGAAAAGAAGCGGCGGGTGCTGGTGGCGGTGCATATCGCGCAGGTCAATAGGTCAACGGCAACGCGCAAAGCAACAGCCCGTACGCCGCGAAGCCGGCACCGCAGAGTCGGCGGAGAGCCGCCCGGTTGTCGAGGGCGGTCAGAGCGTCGCGCAGGCGGAAGGGGGACGCCGCCAGGTAGAGGCAGACAACGATCATCACGTAGCTGAACCCGACCAGAAACAGACGGGTCTCGGGAGGTTCGAGATAAGCGGCCCGGAGAAAGGCCCCGCCCAGAAGCAGTCCCAGCACGGCAAGTGCCCGCACCCCGAGAAAATCGGGTACGCGGAACCAGGCTCCGATGGCGATGGCGAGGAAGAAGGCGAAAAGAAGGTGTTTGTACTTCCCGAAATCGGCTTCGCCGAGACGCGTCACCTCGAGGAGGACAAGGACCGTCGCCGCCGTAAGAAGCACGAACGCTCCTTTGCGGCAGCGCGGGAAGGCCGCGAGGAAGGACCGCACCGGGTGCGGATAGCTCCACAAGGCAAGGCCCGCGCAAAGGAGCAGGCCGCCCGCCAGAAGAGTTGCCGCGACGAGATTCATGCGCTCAGGGCGACCGGCTCGGACTCCAGGCCCGCGAGAACTGGCTCGCCCGTCAGTGTTGTGACCGATGCGGATTCGATGCGGACGGGAATCATCTCGCCGACCAGGCGGTCCCTCCCGGGAAAAACGACCTTTCGGAAGCCGCGGTTGCGTCCCACGAACATCCCCTCCCCTTTCCGCGCCGGGCCTTCGACCAGGACTTCCTGAACGGTTCCGACCATGCCTTCGTTTCGCGCTTTTGAATGTCGCCCGAGGATATCGAGAAGCACCTGATTGCGCCGTTCCTTTTCTTCCTGCGGAACCTGGTCCTCCATCAGTGCCGCAGGTGTCCCGCTGCGGGGGCTGTATTTGAAGATGAAAGCCATATCAAAGCCGATCTCGTCGAAGAGTCGCCGGGTTTCCTCGAAATCGGTTTCGGTTTCTCCGGGAAAGCCGACGATCACGTCGGTGGAAAAAGACATATCCGGCACGCTCTCCCGGAGGTTGGCGACGAGGGAGCGGTACTTCTCTGCGGTATAGGGGCGTTTCATTGCACGAAGGATACGGTCGGACCCGCTTTGAAGCGGGAGGTGGACGTATCCGCAAAGCTTTGGCAGGTCGCGATAGGCCCGGATCAGGTCCTCGCCAAATCCCCGTGGATGCGGCGAGGTAAAGCGAATCCGCTCGATGCCCTCCACCTCGTGCACCTTTTCGATGAGCTGGACGAAGGGCGACTTTCCGGCGACCTTCCGATACGCGCTTTGCCCGTAGCTCGTGACGATCTGGCCGAGGAGGGTGACTTCGCGGGTACCACCCTCCGCGAGCCGGGTCACCTCGGCGACGATGTCTTCCATCGGGCGGGCCCTTTCGGGGCCGCGGGTTTTCGGAACGATGCAGAAACTGCACCGCATGTTGCATCCCTGCATGATGGAGACGAATGCCGATACCTGGCGTTTTCCCGCTTCGTGATGCCGGATTTCGTTCTGCGAGTTTTCCTCTTCCTCAAGGTCGATGATCGAAGCGGGCCGGGGACCCTGCCCCTCCATCGAACGGATCAGATTGTCGAGATGATCCGGCACCCGGTGAAACTTCTGCGTGCCCACCAGAAGATCAAGATCGGGCAGGCGGTCGAGCAGCTCGCCGCCCCGGTTCTGGGCCATGCACCCCATGATGCCGAGGATGAAGTTTGGGTCGCGTTCCTTCCGTTTCCGGAGATATCCGGCTTTGCCGATGGCCTTTTGCTCCGCCTGGTCGCGCACACTGCATGTGTTGAGGAG
>CAYVUQ010000134.1:0-5362 GCA_964454915.1 uncultured Puniceicoccaceae bacterium | reverse complement strand
GCTGGAGGCTTCCGAGAGGGAGGTGTTTGTTCGGATGATGCGGCGGGTGGCCGAGGACGCGATTTCCAGTTATGTAGAGAAGGCAGAGATCGATCTGTTGATGATGGGTGCCTATGGACACACGCGCATGCGCCGTTTCCTGATCGGCAGCACTACAACGGAGATGCTCAGACGCTGCCGGATACCGGTGCTCTGCCAGCATTGACGGCGCGGCTCTGCGGTCCTCTGATCCGTCAGGGGCCGGGGCAGGATGAATGACTCCGTGCGATCTGAACCTGCACAGCGTTCCGGTATGGATGCCTTGGGAGGCTGCGGAGAGAAGAACGGAGTTCAGGTGTGTTATGGAAACGTGGAATCGTGAGACGACCTGACCAGGCCCAGCGAGGTTTTCAGAATCCATCCATCGCCTTCGGGTGTTTCGACGCGGATGTATTCGCCGTGGGTGTTTGCGGCGTTTACGGTCGTTCCGGCACCGAGGGTACTCTCAAGGGGGCTGGTGGCGGTGGGGGCGATCCGCAGGGGTGTTTCTTTTGAAAGAACGATCCCGTGGTTGCGGGTCAGGAACCAGGGGACTTGCCCGAGGAGGGAAGCTGCCAGGATGAGGCTGCTCACCGAAATGGCGAAATTCCGCCACAGACCGGTCCAGCCGAGAGGGCGGGCCAGGACAAGGATGGACAGGAGTAGCCAAAACGCGGCCACGGATGTCCACATCCAGGTGCTCCAGGGGAGGCGGTGTCCGACCACGGCCAGAGTGGGGGTATCGAGTGGGGGCAAAGAGGCGGCTTCGCGTGTCAGGGCGAGATTGGCGCGGATGTCGGGGTTTGCCGGATCGAGCGCGAAGGCACGTTCGTAGGCCAGAATGGCCCCCGCGTAGTCGCGCAGCCGATAACGGGCGTTGCCGAGATTGTAGAACACCTCCGGCGAGGAGTGGGAGGGCAAAAGGGCCTTGAATCCGGCGGCGGCCTTTTCGTAGTCACCAGACTGATACGCTGCCCTGGCTTCGTCGAAGGTGACAGTGGCCGAGGTCGGAGCCGAATCGATTTCGGTGGCGTCGGACGGCAGGGGAAGTCCGGCGAGGGCGGCGATTGCCAGGAGGATTGCGAGAGTGGGGCCCGGTCCCGCGGTCGGCGACGAGGGGCGGAAACCGGTGATCGTGCGGACGGTCCGTCGCAGCGTTTCCATTTCCCCGGAGAGGTCCCGGTCTGCGCCGGAGCGGTTGCCGTACTCGATGCCTTCGGATTCGCGGAAAAAGCTGCGGACTTCGGATTCCACCGAGGTGCGGAGGACTTCGGGAAGCGAGGCGAGGACCTCGTTCCCGGTGAGGGAATCCGGTTCGCCCGGGGTCCACGGTCCGACGGCTGCGCGGAGGGTGGCGCAGGCGGCGCGGTGAAAGCCTGCTGCATCGCCGGACGATGCTTTGCGTGATGCCTGGGAGAGGCCGCAGCGGACCGCCCGCCGGGCGCGGTGCCTGCGGGCGAAGTCCGGGTCGTCCCGGAGCCTTGCCCGGTGCCGGGCAAGGATAGCACCGGTGAGGAGAAGTGCTGCAAGAAGTCCCTGAACGGCAAGGAATCCGGTTCCGGTGTAGGGAGGCCGGAGTGTTCCGGTGCTGCCCCACTGATCTGCAAGCGGGAGAAGGTCGGGGCCTCGCCGTGCCTCTATGGGATTCTTGTCCTCTCGCGGTTCCGGAGGACGGCTGCTTCCCGGGGGTGCCGGTAGAACCTTCAGGGGCTGTGCCGGAATCTCGACGGTGCGGTATTCGCCCTCTTCCGGCGAGAAGAAGCTGAAGGAAAAACGCGGAGTCGATTCGATCTCCCCGGAGCGCGGAATCAGGGTAAAGGTGAAGGTCTTCGTGCCCGTATAGCCGAGAGAGTCGGAGGGGGAAAACGAGGTTTCGGGATCATAGACGCGCCAGGTGTCCGGGTCGCTTTCGGAAACGGGTGCTTCGAGCCGGTCGAAGTTTCCCATGCCGGTGATCTCGACCGCGAACAGGATGGGTTCACCGACGCGCACCTCGGAGGAGGAGGGAGTGGCCCGGCGGAAGCGGAAATCCCCGATTCCGCCCGAGAAGTTATTGGGGCGGGAGTCGGAGGGCAGGGGGAGAATTTTGATCTCGTGGTCCTTTGAGTAGGCGCGGACCTCCTCGCGGCGACTGAAGAAGCGGTCGAAGGGCGACGGTCCGAAAAACGATTCGAACGGGTCGCGTGGCCGACCGCGTCGGTCGCGCAGGGACACTGCGAGGGGGAGTTGGAAAACCAGAGGCTGGGTTCCGGTTTTGAGGGGAGTCAGCAGTACATTCCAGTCGGCCACGCTCATGGGCACGTTGTCCCTTCGAACCTGTTCCTGCGTCATGGATCCGAACTCGCCTATGGAAAAGGCGTCCCCGATCTTTTCCGGATGCTCGGACACCAGCGACGCGTTGGCAACGAGTTGGCTGTTGACGACCAGCCGCACCCGCAGGGGCACGGTCTCGCCCACGTAGAGGGTTTCGCGGGGAAGGGAGATTTCCAGCCAGGCGGGCCGTGTCTCCCGGGTGCCTTGATGGCCATGATCATCCGGCTCGCCCGGCTCCACAACCCGCAGGGTGGTGCTCGGAACGGCGATCTGTTTTCCGTCGGCTTCGATCTGGAAATCGGGCACCTTAAAAACGCCGACCTCCGAAGTTTCCACGCGATAGAGGTGGCTGAGCCGCACCGATGTCTCTCCGTTGACGATACGGACCTCGTGATTCGGTCCCAGGTAGCGGAAGCGAAGGCCCGGCACCGCGGGCATCTTCGGCGGGCGGACGGAGCGGAAGTTGAGGGATGAATTGCCCTCGCCGGTCAGAACCAATCGGTAAACCGATGAATCGCCGACGACGACCGTATCCGGCTCGAAGACGGCATCGGCGGTCACCTGCGCCGGGAGCGCGTGGCCGAGGGAGAGAACTCCCAAGAGAAGAAGCGGGAAGAATGTCCGTGTCATCACCAATCCTTTCCGTCGTTACTGTCGGCGGCCCCTTCGGAGCCGGATCCGGCGAACGGCAGTTTTCGTTCGCTGTTCTTCAAACTGTCGAGAAGCCGTGCGGCATCTTCGGTGGACATAACGCCGATCACGACCTCTTCGCCTCCTTCGGGTTCACCTTCCTCAGCAGTCGCAGCGGCACGTTCCGCGCCTAGTTTCTCTGCCTCTTCCTCGTCCAGAGTGTGTGGTTCCTGTTGTTCGGCCTCCTCCGTGCCGTCGGTGGTTTCGGTGGCGGAGGCCTTTTCCGCGAGTTCGTCCTCTTGTCCGGCGGGTTGCTGTGATCGATTGGCATCTTCCTCCCGGTCGCCTTGTTCGGGAGAAGTTTCGGTATTGTCCTCCCCGGTTTCCGAACGCGGTTCGGGCTCGTTTTCGGAGGGGGATTCGTCGTCGTTCTTTCCGCTACGGTCTTCGCTCTGCTGGTCCTGTTGATTCTCCTGTTGTTCCAGGAGTTTCTCCAATTCCTCGATCAGATCGCGGATTCGCCGGAGATGATCCTCCTGTTTCTTTTCGAGAAGTTCCTGTTCCCGAATCGCAGCGGACAGATCGGCGGTTTTTTCTTTGACGAACCCGAGATTGTGGCGGGCGTCGTCGTGTTCCGGACTCAGCTCGAGGGCACTTTCGAAGTCATTGAGTGACCGACGCCACAATTGTCGGGTGGTATTCTCTGTGGCCAGGGCGGTTTTGGTTTCTTCGATACCCGTAGCGGTGGCGTTCTCGCGTTCGCGGAGGGCCTGGATAGTGGACTGAATCTGTTGTTGCTGTGGAGTGTGTCCGGCCCGCGCGGCCTGGAGGACGCTCTCGCCGGCCCTCATCGGCGGTTCGTTGTTCCGCACGACATCCTTTGCTGCTGCGGTCACCCCGGCCGGATCCGTATCGCGGACGGGGGCGAGGCCCTCCTGGAAACGGGTGTTACCGAGATTGTGGAAGGCGTCGGCCTGCAAGGTGAAATCCTCCGAGAGACGGAGTGCCTCGGTGAACCGTTTGGCGGCCTCTTTGTAGTCTCCTTCCTGATACAGTTCGGTTCCCCGGTTGAACTGCGCGACCGGATCGCCGGGATTTTCGGCGAGGGTGCGGGAGAAGTGGGATGCCGAGGGTTTCTGCGGTTGGGAGGAGCCTTCTGAATCGGCCATGAGTGGATTCGGAGCGGACGCCACGGAGACGGCACACAGGGTTGCCAGAAGCGTGGTGGCACCGCGGCGGCGGAAGCGGGTGCGGCGGGTGCCGATGAGCGGCTCAATGATGAGCAGGAAGAAAGCGGCGGCGAGAGGCCATTGGAAACGTTCGATGGCGGTTCGTTGCAATTCGGAGGAGATTTCCTCTTCCGGGATAGAGCCGACGCCGGCTTCGAGCACCTGTTCGAGCCCGTAGCCCGTCGGGCCGAGCTCGACGTAGAAGCCTCCGGTCTCCTCGGCGATGGTTTGGAGGGTGTCGGGGTCGAGGCTGCTCTGGACGACCTGACCGTCGCGGTCGCGGACATACTCGATGCCTCCGGTCCTTGTCCGCATCGGGATGGGTGCTCCGGCAGCGGTGCCCACCCCCACGCTATACACGGTGACACCGTTTTCTTCGGCCTCGCGGGCCTGGGCGATACCGCTCCCCTCGAGGTCCTCGCCGTCGGTGATCAGCACGACGATCTTGAAGTTGTTTTCCGAGGCGAATGCGGCCTCGGCCTCTTCGAGTGCGGCGGCAAGATCGGTGCCGCCCTCGGAGATCACATTGGTGTCAACGGCGTCGAGGGACTGGAAAAAGGCGTCGTAGTCGAGGGTAAGAGGGCACTGAAGGAAGGCACTGCCGGAGAAGGCGACCAGTCCGATCCGGTCGCCGTCGAGGCGGTTCACGAAGTCCTCGATGGCGAGCCTGGCGCGGATGAGTCGGTTCGGCTTGATATCGCGTGCGAGCATGCTGCGGGAGCTGTCGAGGGCGAAGACGATGTCGATCCCGCGGGAGCGGCTTTCGGTCCACGTGTGACCCCATTGGGGGCGGGCGAGAGCGGTGAAGAGCAGGGCGGTGGCCAGAACCAGGAGGGTGTTTTTGAGCCGTTTGCGGATGGGACTGTAGGACGCCAGCAAGCGGGCGACCAGCCGGTCGGAGGCGAAGCGGCGGATGGCGGCCCGGCGGCCCCGCCGGTCGGCCAGCAAGAGCAGCACCAGCGCGGCGACAGCCACGGGCAGGAGGAGGAGCCAGAATCTGTCGGCAAATTCGATCATCCCGGGAGGGCGCGGAAGCGCGTGTTGGCGAGGAGGAGTTCGAGGGCGAGGAGGGCTGTTCCGAGCAGGAGGGGCCAGAAGAACAGCTCCTCGTATTCTGCGAAATGGCGGAGTTTGACCTCGGTCGTTTCCAGCCGGTCGATCTCGTCGTAGAT
>CAYVUQ010000133.1:0-5368 GCA_964454915.1 uncultured Puniceicoccaceae bacterium | reverse complement strand
ACCCGTGGACTGGCCTGTAAAATTAGCACTGTTCCCGCTGGAGCTGCTATTCGTTGTGCTTTGCGTGCGGTTGACCAACGCCTGGCCCTGGTTCGCGACGTCCCACTGGAATGCCAGTTCGTCGAGGTTGCCCTGAATCACTTCCATGAACTTCGCTTCGATTTCCACCTGGTCGGTGATATCGAGTTCGCGGAGGGTCTGGCGGATTTCCTCGATGTTGCGCGAGGTCTGATTCACGAGCAGGCGGGAACCGCGGTTGACGATGCTGGCACCGGGTATGTCCCGGAAGTTGATCCCCGAAGCCTCGAAGAAGTTCACCAGGGAGTCCTGGCGGTCGTTCGTGGTAGGTCCGGTCGGACCGGTCGGGGTGGCGAACGGGTCATCCGTCACCACGCCTCCGCCCCCGGCACCGCCACCAGCTGATGCCGACTGGATGTCGAGGATCAAATCCAGAGTACCCTTCGAAATCGGAATGATGGCCCGTTGCAGGCGGTTGTTCTGCCCTTTGCTTTCGCTCGGGACGAACTCAACCACCCGGTCCACTACATCCCACTGGTAGCCGGTCTGCTGGGCAACGATGTCAAGAATGCGCAGGAGGGAGAGATTCCGCACGGAAAAGTTCACCTGACGATCGGTTCCCCCCTGGCTGACCACCATATTGACCCCGCGCTCGCCCTCGGTGGAGCGGTCGAACTCCTCGGACATTTCCGAGAGGGACTGAACAGCCCTGGAGAGACTTGTGCCGTTGAAGGTAATGCGCGGTATCTCGATCTCTTCGAGCTTCTGAAGGACCTGATCGGTCTCGGGCGGGCGATCCACATCGGGACGATCCTCCACATACACGCGGGGCTGCTGCCACGCGCGGGAGACCTGGTTGAGCATTTCGGCCCGGGTCTTCGTGCGGTCGATGGTGCCTTCCTTGTTGGAGCGCTTGGCGATCTCATAGAGGAAGGCCTTCGCCTCGACGTTCTCGGGACTGATGGTTTCGACCAGAGCGAAGGTTTGACGCGCACCTTCGATGTCACCGTTGACAAACTGGGCGCGCCCGCGAACCAGAAGGTCTTCCACACGCTGGAACTCGTCCACGAACTCGGGGCTGATCTCCCTGACGTCGTAGGCGTAGGGGTTTTTGACCATTTTCTGGACTTCTTCTGCCTGACTGATCAGGGAAGAATCCTCGCTGGGGCTGCGCTGGTAACGCTGGAAAATCTCCATGGCCTGGGTGCCCTTGCCGCGCTCTGCGAGATCGGCGGCCTGGTCCAGATACATTTCCCGGCGGGCGTCCTGAAGTTCGGTGACCAAATCCTGGGTGCCGGTGTTGACTGGCAAACGGCTGATGGCTGCCTCGATCAATGCGTAGGCGGACTGGTAGCGACCTTCGTCGGCCAGCTCCCGGGCGCGGTCCAGATCGGCCTCTGAATTCTCGACGGCCTGGCCTACGTATCCGGATTCCTGCTCCAGGATGTAGGCCGCGATCAAATCGTCGGCTTCTGCGGCGACAGCCGCGTCATCGGTGTTGGCCTTGAGGTTGTTCAACAGCGAGATGGCACCGGGATAATTGCCGGATGCGGCCATCTGCTTCGCCGATGCTATGGAGCCGTTGCCGGGGGCATCCGGAGCGGCAGGTGCTGGTGCCGCAGGCGTCGCAACCTCTGCATCATCCGTAGCGGCCTTTGCATCATCCGCCGCAGCCTCCTCGGTGTTAATCGGCTCAAAGGGGATGCCTTCGGCGTCCATCTCGGTCACGAGTTCCTTGTGGAGTCGGCGAACGGAGGGATCCTCGGGGGCGATCTCGCGGAGGAGCTCCACCTTGCGGAAAGCCTCGGCGTATTCGCCCTGATCCTTCAGGCGCAGCGCAGAAGCCATCAAAGCGACCTTCTCGCCTGGATCGACCCCGTGTTCCGGGGATGCTTGAACGGAAGTTGAGCAGAGTAGTGCGCCGACAAGGGCTGCGGCGACTCCGCTGACTCGGACGTGTTTGATCAGGGTTTTCATCATTCGGGTAAAGTTTTTCTATTTGTGGGCAATGGGGTCAAGCCAAGTGTCAGTTGCCGAAAAAGTCATCATTGAAAAAATCGTCGGTCTCCGGCGGCTCCGGTGAAGTGTCCTCGACCGCTGTATCGACAGACTCTCCCGATACCGCCGGGGGCTCGGGTCGTGAAAGGGGCGTAAGAGTTTCGCGTTCGGGGACATCCAGGTACTCGGCTTCTTTTACGACCTCAACCGAGCGTTGATCAAGATTTATTTCAGACAAAGTGTAGGTCGCGTCGTTCATCGTGAAGGTATCCCCGACGTTGCTCACGCGGGCTTCCTCTCCCGGATTAACCGTGGACTCGAAGCGGAAGACGACCCCTTCTTCAAAAAGGGTGGTCAGGTCGGAGAGGAGGACAACCTTGCCGGTATCAAGGTCAGTGATGGTCGCGACGTACTCGCGCTCCAGTCCACCGCCGACGATACGTTCCTCTTTGCGGATGTCCTCGACCCGGAACCGGTGCGCTTCGCTGGTCTCCCCCTTCTTGAGGGTGATGGTCGGGCGTTCGGTCTCGGTGGCGTACACGTTTTCGAAGGAGAGCGCGGCGGTATCGACATCGTCGAGAGTGGTTTCGTAAACCGCGTCGAGCTGCAACCGGTACTTGTTGCGGATGATCTCGGCGAGACGAACACCGAAGGGCGGCGGGGGGGGGGGTTCGTCGATGTCGTATTCCTCGGGCCGAATCACCGTAAACGTTCCATCCACCAGGTAAATGATGGGCGGAGTGAACACCCGGTACAGCCACTTGCCCTCGTCGTCCTGGGGAATGGGCTCATCCCACTCCGCATCGGGAATCTCCGGCATCCCGGCGTAGGGACCGAGTTCAAATCCGGTGCGAAGCGGCACGTCCGTGGCAACGGGCTCTTCGGACTTGCTTCCCAGGAAAACCCAGGCTGACAATCCTGCGACCACGAGAAGGCAGACCAGGAAGATGATTTTCTCCAAATGTTTCACTCTTCTTCCTCCGTTTCCATGGCATCCCCACCATCCTCGATGCGCACTTCCACAAACTCGATGACGATTGTGAACTTCGATTCGTTTTCGGTGATGACCGGCTTGCGGCTGTCGTCCACCTCTTCATCCTCGACCTCCTCCTCCGGCTCCTCGCCGAACAGGGAGGCGAGAGCATCGGTTTCCTGGGACTCCTCTTCCTCCTCGATCTCGGGCCGGTCGTCCTGCTCGGCGGGAGCGACCTCGATGCTGCGGACGACCAGAGGCAGCTCGAAGCTGGCCAGGCGGTTCAGGAACTCCCGCAGTACGTGCGTTCTCCCGGTGAACACCAGGCGGAAAGCGAAGGTGTCGATGAATTCGTTGGCGCGGGCGGTAACCAGGTCTTCAATTACGAAGACATCGTCGTCGCGTCGGGGACGTCCGGGACGTCCCTCCTCCTCCTCGGCTGTTCTCTCGACCAGCTCGCGCTCGACGGACAGGATGGCGGTCGGTCCGGACGCCATGAGCTGGCGGATGATGTAGGCGATCACCTGTCGCTGTTGATCGAGTACGGGGATAAATTCGGCGGCAGGCTGCTCGGCATCAATCGCATAGCGGGCGAACCCGAAGGCCTCGTCGGTGTTCAAGCCGATCTCGCCGGCGGCGGCATCGGACTTCATCCGCGCGATGAAGGCCTGCAACTTCGGCAGAAAAGTAAATTCGTCGGCATCGTCGGAGAGGATGCTCTCCGTCCGGGCGACCATCTCGTCGCGGATCAGCCGGAGGTCGGCGCGGACCTGTTCGAGACGTTCTTCGAGAAGGCGGCGGTTTTCTGCGGTCGGCGGGACCAGGATATCGGACTCGTCGTCGTAGAAAACCCCGCGGGAGACCTGCTCGACCTGGCGGACGCCTGCCTCGTAGTCGCTTTCCTGCTCTCTCAACTCGGAAGTCTGCTGGAGCACGAGGAAAACCCCCGCGCCGAAGACGAGGAGGAAGAGGAAGATCAGTCCGCAGAAGACCGGATATCGTTTCAGAAAGCCCATGATCAAAGGGGTCGTTCGGGTTCGACCGAGAAGACGAATTCAAACGGCAGGAGCGGTCGCCCTTCCTGGATCGCCTGAAAACCAATGCGCAGGGAAATGCGTTCGTCGATGAAAGGCGAGGCGATGAAGCGGTCGCTGAGGGTGCGGATCCGGTTGGAGAGGAGGGTCTCGTCGATCTGCTCCATGGCGACGACTTCGTCCGAATCCTCCTGGCGGATCAGCAGCCTCCCGGAAACCTTGAGCTGGTAGCGGACCTGGCCGGCCCGGACCATTCGGGTGACTTCGAGTTCGTCGAGCCAGACATCGCCTATGTCGTAGAGGGCGTCCTGCAAGCCGGAGAAGAAGAGGATCCAGTTCGCCTTGGAGATGACCAGGTCATCAAAGCGGTCCACCAACTGGCGCGCTTCCCTGATCTTGTCCAACGTCTGCTCGATCCGGGCGAGCTCGGTCTGGCGGGGCGGGAGGAGGCTGCGGACCTCCGCAGCGGCTTCCCGGTAGGCCTCGGTGTCCTGCTTCGCCTGCACCAGGAACGGGAACGGCGCAACCGCCACCAGAAGTGCGGTCGCCACGATCCAGGGCCGTTTGCGCTTGAAATTCATCTCCCGGCGCAGGGCCTCGGGAAGAAGGTCCACGCCCACGCCGTTGGGAACCATTCCCTTGGCCATCTCGCCAACCAGCTCGGAAGCCTGGAAAAAGGCCATGGAGCCCCGGGACTGCACGTCGAACCCCGGACCGGTTGTGATGTGTTTGGCCGGCTCGAAGAAAGAAACCTCTACCCGCTGCGATTCGGAGAGAAATTCGGCGAGCCCTGGCAGGAGGGCACTGCGACCGGTCAAAAGGATGCGCTTGGGTGCTTCGCCCTTTTTCTGTTGGCGGAAATTGACGATCGAACGGGTAATTTCCTGGGAAAGCCGACGCATGAACCCGTGGGCCGCATTGTCGATCACCTCGGCGGAGGAGCTATCGTCGTGTTCCGAATTGTAGTATCCGGTCTTGATCTTTTCGGCCTCGGTGAACCCCTTGCCCAGGTTGTCCGCCAGGCTCTGGGTGAACGCATTGCCGCCGAGGCTGATATTGCGGACGAAGAAGCCGGACTTCTGGATAAAGGTGAGGTTGGATGCGCGGGCACCGATGTTCACGACCAGTGCCTCGTCAGTCTCGTCGGGGTGGACAAGCTGGAAGGCGTTGTAGTCGAGAATCGTCGAGGCGTTCACGGAAACCGGGCGGATGCCGAGACGCGCCACCTCATCGCAGAAACGCTGGCAGATGCTCGAACGAATCCCGATGAAGAGAACTTCGGTCTCGATCCCGTCGTCTGAAAGAACCTGGAAACTCCAGTTCAGATCGGAAAGCTGGTAGGGGA
>CAYVUQ010000132.1:0-5386 GCA_964454915.1 uncultured Puniceicoccaceae bacterium | reverse complement strand
CGCACCAACCGGAACAGAACACCTGTTCGACACCATCCCGGAGGCGGTCGCGGAGATCGCCGCCGGGCGAATGGTGATCGTAACGGACGACGAAAGCCGCGAGAACGAGGGAGACCTCGTCATGGCTGCCTCCAAAGCGTCACCCGAAAGCATCAACCTGATGATTCAGGAGGCAGGCGGACTGATCTGCGTGCCCACCCTGAGCCACCAGCTCACCCGGTTGGGGATCAACCAGATGGTACAGGAGAACCGGGAGAGCCAGCGGACCGATTTCTCGGTCTCGGTGGATGCTGCGGAAGGCATCTCCACTGGCATCAGTGCCTACGACCGCGCCCGAACGATCCGCATCCTCGCCGACCCCGAAGCCTCGCCCGACATGCTCGTGCAGCCGGGACACATCTTCCCGCTCCGCGCGCGGCCCGGCGGCGTTCTGCAACGCGCCGGCCACACCGAAGCGGCCGTGGATTTGGCCACTCTGGCGGGACTTCATCCAAGCGGAGTGATTTGCGAGATTCTGAACAAGGACGGCACCATGGCCCGGTTGCCGGAGCTGATGGAGTTCAAGAAAGCACACGGCCTCAGGATGATCTCCATCGCCCAGCTGATCGAGTACCGCCACAAACGGGAGAAGCTTGTCGAGCGAATCGGAGTCCGGGAGGTCGAGACGGATTTCGGAGCTTTCCGGTTCCACGCATTCCGCAGCGTATTGGACCACCGGATCCATGTGGCTCTGACGCGGGGCGAACTCGACGCCCGTCCCACTCTGGTGCGGGTCCAGGGGGAGAATCTTCTCTCCGATGTGTTCGGTGCCAGCCTCCGCGAGAACCTGGTCCGCCCGGCCATGCGCATGATCGCGGCCGAGAATCGTGGGGCCGTGGTTTACATCGAGCAATCGCACGGGGGCTTGCGGCTCGATCCGCGGACCGGGCGGCTCTCGGAGGAGGGCGGGCTCGGGGGTATGCCCATGGACTTCCGGGACTACGGCATCGGTGCCCAGATTCTGGCCGAACTTGGCTTGAACAAGATCCGGCTCCTGACGACCCGTCCTCGCAAGGCAATCGCTCTGGAAGGCTACGATCTTGAGATTGTGGAGCAGGTGGAGATACCTGGAACAAAGGAGGACATATGAGTTTCTCGCCGGGAGAGTGGGATCTGCCCTCCGATGGAAAGGGACTGCGGGTGGGCATCGCCGCCGCCTGCTACAACCGCGGCAGGGTGGACCATTTGATCTCGCTGGTCGGGGACGAATTGATCCGTCTTGGCCTGGCCGAGGCGGACATCCTGGTCCGGCGCGTTCCCGGCTCCATGGAGATTCCCTACGCGTTGGCCCGACTCGCCGAAAGCGGGCGTTTTGATGCGCTGATCGGTCTGGGTGTGGTCATCGCGGGCGATACGAGCCACCACGATCTGATCGGCGAAACCACCGCCGCCTCGATCCAGCGCATCTCGGTGGATCGGGCGGTGCCGGTCATCAACGGGATTCTCGTGGTCGAGTCGGAAAAGCAGGCCGACGACCGCCTGGGAAGAAAGGTGGACCGCGGTGCCGAATTCGCCCGCGCCGCGGTGGCCCTGGCAAGATTCGAAGCATGAACGAGCCCACGGACATTCCCCCGGTGCACTCCCGAGAGGAAGTCAAACGCCCTTCCCGTCGTCGGCTGAACCGGATCGCCGCCATGCAGTTCCTCTATCTGTACGAGTCCAACCGGAGCGATTTGCTGGAGGATATCCTGCTCCGCTTTTTCGAATCTCTGGACAACGACCGCGATTTCTATGCCTTCGCCGAAGAGGTGATCCACGGAACCATCGCCCACCTGGAGGAGATCGACGACCGCATTCGTTCCGTCGCCTCGAACTGGAAGTTCGAACGCATCGCCCGGGTTGACCTCGCCATCCTTCGGATCGCCTGTTTCGAACTTCTGCACCGCCCCGACATACCGCCGGTGGTCACCATGAACGAGGCGGTCGATCTGGGCAAAGAGTTCTCCAACGAAGAAAGCCGACGCTTCCTCAACGGGGTCCTCGACCGCATTTCCTCGGAGCTGGGACGCCCGCTCCGCGAACCAGGGGATTTTTAGGATGGAAGAGAAGAAAGGACTATTCCGCCGTTTCCGCGAGGGCCTTCGCAAGACAACCACCAGCATCAGCGGTGCGGTGGGAGGAGTTTTCGGTCGGGCCCGCCTCGACGCCGACGCCATCGACTCCATCGAGGAAGCCTTGTTCGGCGCGGACTTCGGTGTCGAGACGGCAGAGGAGGTCATTGAGGCAATCCGCTCCGAATACCGCCGCAACCGGAACCTGCGCGGTCGCGACGCCGCCGATATCGGAGCCCGGGCTCTGGAGAGAGTTCTCGACGGTGCGGAGGGAAAATTCGCCATCGTCGGCGAAAAGCCCGCCACCGTGGCATTGGTCGGTATAAACGGATCGGGCAAAACCACCACAGCCGCCAAACTTGCCTGGATGCACAAGAAGGCCGGCTATTCAGTACTGGTCGGTGCCTGCGATACATTCCGCGCCGCCGCCAACGAGCAATTGAAAGTCTGGAGTGAGCGACTCGAAATCGACGTCGTGGGCAGCCACCAGGGTGCCGACCCCGCCGCGGTAGCCTTCGACAGCTTTGCGGCCGCCCGCAAACGCGGAACCGACCTGCTCGTCCTCGACACGGCTGGCCGGCTCCACACCAAAGGAAACCTTATGGATGAACTCCGCAAGGTCCGTCGCGTCCTGAGCAAACAACGGGAGGGTGCCCCGGAGGAACGCTGGCTGGTGGTGGACGGCAGCCACGGCTCCAACTCCATCCAGCAGGCCCGTGCCTTTCATGAGGCCTTCGACCTGACCGGCCTGATCATCACCAAACTCGACGGCACCAGCCGTGGAGGTGCCCTGGTGGGAATTTTCAGGGAGACGGGCCTGCCGGTCCACTACGTAGGTCTCGGGGAGTCTCCCGATGACCTGCAACCCTTCTCCGTGACCGACTACTGCCAGGCGGTATTCGCCAGGAGCGAAGACTGAACACAAGGCGATTTTCGGTATCGTCAAATCGGGGGAAGTCCCCCAATCTCCCGCCTTTATGGAACATCTGACGGTCGAACTCGGTGAACGGTCCTACCCTATCAGGATCGGTTCCGAACTCCTGGAAAGCCTCATCGAAGCGGTTCATCTGAACCAGGAAAGACGTGGGGGCAGATCGTGTGCCCTCGCCGTCGATGCGTCAGTGGCCGAACACTACGGCGAGATGCTGGCCAGTGCCTTTCCCTCGGTGCCGATGTGGAAAATGCCGCCCGGGGAGACCTCGAAATCCCTCGCCCGAGCCGAGGAACTCCTCTCGTTCTTCTCCGAAAGCGGCCTCGACCGGGGGTCCTTCCTGGTTGCCGTGGGCGGAGGGGTCCTGGGGGATCTCAGCGGGTTCTGCGCCTCTGTCTTCCTGCGTGGAATCGAGTATTTCCATATCCCCACCACTCTCCTGGCCATGGTGGACAGCTCGGTCGGCGGGAAGACCGGCGTCAACCTGCCCAATGGAAAGAATCTGGTCGGCACATTCCTCCAACCGCAAGGCGTCGCCGTCTGGATGCCCTTCCTGGAAACCCTCCCTCCGCGCGAATTCTCCGCCGGCATGGCAGAGGTGATCAAGTACGGGCTCCTGGGCGACGAGGACCTCTTCCACTTGCTGGAGAAGAGCGGACCGCTTTCGGGTGCCTCGCCGGTGATGGAAACCATCGTCACCCGCTGCTGCCGGATCAAGGCGCAGATCGTCGCCGACGACGAGAAGGAGGAAGCCCGCAACGGCGGGCGCGCACTCCTCAACCTGGGGCACACCTTCGCGCATGCCATCGAAGCGGTGGCCGGATACGACACCTATCTCCACGGCGAAGCGGTGGCGGTCGGCCTGCTCATGGCCGCAAGGTTTTCGACCGAAAACGGTTTTCTCAAGTCTGGTGCCAAGGAGCGGATTGAACGGGTGGTCGCCGACAACGGCCTGCCCCTGCAATTGCAGGCACCGCTCCCGATCGATGATTTGCTGACCGCGATGACCCGCGACAAAAAGGTACGCAACGGCAAGCTGCGCCTGGTCCTCCTCGACCAGATCGGTATGGCACGCACACACGAGATCGCCGACTTCTATCATCTCCGCGAACTCTGGGCAGCCTTCGGCGCGCAGTAGAAAAAAGAGTCCCGGAGAGAATCCCCGGGACTCTTCGCAAAATTGCCGACAGCCTCAGGCCGGACTGGTCTTGGGCAGCTCGGAGGGAACATCGACCGCATGGACGTCTTTCCGCTTCACCTTGCGCAGGCGAGAGCGGCGACGGAGCATCCGGTCCAGCTTTTCCACCATCTGGTCGATGGACTGGTACATATCCCCCGAGGATTCCGTCGTGATCAAGGGCTTGTCGTTGATCTCAATGTGGCCCTTGGCAATCTGCTCATCCTGTCCCGTCACGTTTTTGTTGTACTCAAGCTCGACTCGCAGCCGGATGATCCGCTCCTCGTGCGCGAAGAGCTTTTCCACTTTTCGGTGGACCGCTTCTTTCATGGCCTCGGTAAGTTCGAGATTGCGACCGGTGACGATGACGTCATGTTGCTTCATGCTTATTCCTCTTTCTTTTTCGTTTTCGTTCTTGTTGTGACCGGAGCATCCTCGGTTGGGGCTCCGAAAAATCCGGGAAAATTCATGAATGATTCCAAATCCGCCTTCTTCTGTTCATTTGACCGGGTCGTCATCACTGGAGCTTCATCTGGAATAGGAGCCGCACTATTACGACAGCTCGCAACACTACTGCCGGACGGTCGGTTTTGCAACTTTTCCCGCTCTTCTGCCGCAATTTCTTCTCTCGGCGACCGTCTGCGCTCGGTCCCGTGCGATCTGGCCGATCCGCAGGGAGCGGCGGCGGCGGTGGCCTCCGCGCGTGACTGGCTCGCGGAAAACGACCGCGGCGGGTGCATCCTCCTGATCAACAACAGCGGCTTCGGTGGCTACGGAATCTTCCCCGCACCCGACCCGAAACACAATGCAGACATGATCGCCGTGAACACCTCGGCACCAGTCCAACTAACCGCCGGGCTTGCCGACCTGCTGCGAAAAAGCGGTGGTGCCGTGGTGAACATCGCCTCCACAGCCTCTTTCCAGCCCACTCCCTTTCTCGCCACCTACGGTGCCACAAAGGCCTTTCTGCTCCATTGGAGCCTGGCCCTGGCCGAGGAATGGCGCAAAGAAGGGGTTCGGGTCCTCGCGGTCTGTCCCGGACCGACCGAAACATCGTTCTTCCGCGCCGCCGGGTTCTCCGAAGCTCCGCTCAAGGGCGGAGGGCAGACGGCCGACCAGGTCGCCACCATCACCCTGCGGGCACTGGGAAGGAAGAAGGCATTGGTCACCTGCGGCACAGGGAACCGC
>CAYVUQ010000131.1:0-5420 GCA_964454915.1 uncultured Puniceicoccaceae bacterium | reverse complement strand
TCGAGAATCGGTGTGCCGACCCGGCAGTTCGAGCGGACGAACATCGTCTGGATCGAGTGGCCCTGAGGGCGCTCGGTCCGCCAGATCTTTTCTTCGGCAGCACGGCGGCCTGTTCTGAGCCTGCCGAAGGGCGATAGCCGGCGTAAGAAGAGGTTCGGAGGGATTCTCTATGGGTGACGTCAGCCGAAGAGCAGCGAGGCGGGCATGGCCCGGACATTGGCGGAAAGGGAGTGGTATTCTTCGCCCGCGTACAGAACGATTCCCGGGCCGTGGTCCGGTTTGAGTTTCAACCATCGCTCCATGGGAGCGGCGTCCGCCGCCGTGACGGTGCGGGAGGCTTTGGCTTCGAAGAGCAATTGGCGCGATCCTTGTTCAACTAGCCCGTCGATCTCGAGCTGATCGTGCGTGCGCAGGTGGTAGAGCCTGCCCGAGGGATGAACCAAAGGCAAAAGCGCCTGAATTTCCGTGATGGCGAAGGTTTCGAAGAACTTCCCCCGCAGCTGTCCGTCCGGAGTGTCCAGATCCTCCCGCCCGCTCATTCCCAGCAAATGCGCGCAGAGGCCGGTGTCCGTCCAGTACAACTTCGGCGATTTCACGAGCCGCTTTCCCACATTCGCGAAAAAGGGGGGCAGGCGGTGAATGAGCAGACTGGCTTCCAGGATGGAAAGATGGCGGCCGGCTGTCGCCGCGCTCATGCCGACATCCCGCGCCAGAGAGGCCTGATTCAGGAGACTGCCCGTCATGCTCGCCGTCAGTTGCATCAACAGGTTGAACTCAGCCAGATTGCCGATGTCGGAGATCCTCCGCAGATCCCGCTCCAGGTAGGTCATCCGGAAAGACTCCATCCACAGTGAACGTTGCCGATTGCTTTTCGCCGCCAGACTCAAGGGAAATCCTCCCCGAATCAGCCGGTCGAAATCGAACGGAATCACCTTTCGGCCTTCGAAGGCCCGGTCCAGATCCTCGACAGAGCGGCTCTCCAACCAGGATCGCCAACCCATCGCCCCGTTCTCCTCGGCCAGGGTGATCGGAGGGAGTTGTAAAACGCCTACCCGCCCGGCAAGTGACGCCGATAGGTCGGCGCAATGATCCAAATCCGCCGACCCGGTCAGCAGGAAACGGCCGGGCCTCCGGTCTTGGTCCGTGAGCCGCTTGATCTCCCGCAGTAGCCCGGGAACCAGCTGAACCTCATCCACCGTGATGGAGTCGCCGCGCTCCAGAAACGCCTTCGGGTCCCGTTCGGCTACCGAGCGCAGACCAATGTCATCCAGACTCAGGTAGGACCGCCCCTCGCCGATCTCTTTCGAAGTCACCAGAGTCGTTTTCCCCACCTGCCGCGGCCCCACCACAGCGACCACAGGAAAGAGATCCAGCAACTCCCGCAGGAGGGATTCTTGAAAACGCTTGATCATGTATGCAGAAATTCAATCATTACGTGATATATTTTTAATATGCAATTGAAATACGTCATGGGTCGCCAAAAAACCTCCGTGCGCCCCGTGCCCCCGTGCGAGACCCCAGCGTCCTTCTGGTTGGTTTTTTACAGAGGCACAGGGCGCACGGAGGGTTTCTCTTCAACGCGACCGAAGCATGGGCATTGTCCGCCCCATCCACCTGCTGGCAGCCTGTCTCCGAGAGTTCCCCGACCTGACGCGACCCCGGGCTGCTAGATCCCTCCGGCCGGGGGGATCCACGTTTTCCGCGACACGGACCACAGATGCCCGCTACCGTTTGGATCCAATCCTAGCCAGCCCTCGCGGTCAGAGTAGAACCATTTGCGTGGCTGCGTCCGGTCCGCCCACACCCATCCGAACCGGTCGCTGAGAATCCAGCCGCCGAAATCGTCGATCCAAGACGGACCGAAAACCGCCATGCTATACCGCTTGAAGCCGCTGAGCGGCGCGAAACGACCATAGTCGAAGCTTACATAGGCTCCGTCCCACAAGGTATCCAACCAACTCTTCAGCTCGGCTGAGTAGAGAAACGATTGTCCGTTAGAGGATCCCGTGGAGATCCAGCCAAACCTTTCGCTGTAGATCCATTCGTTTCCGGAACCGGTGAAAAGCCATCCAAGATCACTGGAATAGGAATAGTTCGGAACTGCATCGGGGGTGACCACATAGTAGTCATAACTCCAGAATCTTCCCGCATCCTGAGGATAGAGCCATGTCCGTAACGTCTCGTTCCAGACTGGATCGATTCCGTACACATCGGAAACTTCCACCATTTCCTTAAAACTGGCAGCGATGACTCTCATGCCATCGTCGTCCGGGTGGAGTCCATCTGTTTGCATCAGGCCGTCTCCGTTTCCGAAGGCGAGTGCGATATCGGCGACGAGGTAACCGCCTTTGGTGCGATTCCATCGGATCAGACGGTTGAGTTGATCCGCGTGAGATTGGCGGTCGGCTCGTGGACCGACATGCGGTGTCACGGTGCCGATGATCGGAATCGCCCCCGCGTTGCGGCACAAAGTGGCCATCTCCGTCAGTTCGTCGATATTTCGCTGGTTGTCGACGAAGAAGGTTACATTGTTCGCCCCGTGTAAAATCAGAACGTGGGTGGGGCCGTGGATGGCCAAAAGGGAAGGAAGGCGATTGAGGCCTTCGGAAATCAATTCTCCCGAAATTCCGGCATTGATGATTTCGTCTCCCGGCAGAGTCAATCCGAGTCGGAACGGATAAGGGGCACTGACCTCGTATCCAAAGGTAATGCTATCGCCCACGCAAAGAATTTTCCGCGCATCCGAATGCGGGATCAGGACGGTCAGAAAGATTCCGACGAGGAAGAGAGGACGGAGACGGATGAAATGATTCATTTTGCGATGGCATTGATGGAAGAGCCGGGTCGTCGAAAAAGTCAATTCCATCTTGCTATCTTCATTTTATAATGAAAGTATTGAAATAAATGAAGCCGGAGAATCAGAGAAGGGAAGGGATGGTCAAGGAGAGTTTACAGGCGGAGGTCGTGGACTTCATGGTCCGTCTTTTTCGGCTGATGGGCCTGCCGAAGACGATCGGATCGATCTACGGGTTTATTTATGCGAGCCGGGAGCCGGTCTCGATGGATGAACTCACGAAAGGATTGAACATCAGCACGGGGTCTGCGAGCCAGGGATTGCGAACCTTGAAAGTTTTTCGAGCGGTGCGCCCGTCTTTTGTTCCGGGAGAGCGGCGCGAGCTGTTCGAGGCGGAAACGGATTTCCACCGGTTTGTGGGCATGTTTTTGCGGGGGGAGCTGGAGCAATACGTCGAAAACACAGCCAAGCGTACGGAGAAAATGAGTCATCGGGTCGGCGATCTTCCGGATGGTGCGGATCGTGCTTTTTTCAAGGATCGGGTCGAGCGTTTGATGTCGATGAACAAACGGGCGAAAGCACTGATTCCGGTGTTGGAAGAGATCTTCTCCTCTTCGGATCTTGATTCGACCTTCCTGGAGTCCGGAAATGGCTGAGGCTTCGCAATCACTTTACCTATTCCGTCAATTGTTCCTGCGGTTTCTGGCCCAGAGCCACAAGGGCAGTTTGCTGGGATTACTGTGGCTGGTCTTGTCGCCGTTGTTGCAGATGGCGGTGTATACGGTGGTATTCGGCTTGATTTTCAATGGTCGGTATGCCGGAGTTCCGGACCAGACGGCCTGGGACTATGCCGTTGGTATTTTCCTGAGCCTGACCTTGTTCCAGACACTGGCGGAGGTTCTCGGAGCGGCACCGGGCGCAGTTTTGGGGCAGCCGAATCTTGTGAAGAAGGTCAGGATGCCTCTTGAGGTCATTGCGCCCGCCCATGTGGCGGTCGCTCTTTTTCGTTTTTGCGTGGGAATGGTCCTGGTGGTTCTCTTTATGCTCTTTTTGGGGAAGAGTTTTTCATTCTCGTTTCTCTGGTTCCCTTTGGTAGTCGGTCCTGTCGTGGTCATAGCTTTTGGACTGGGATGGTTGCTTTCGGCTTTGGGAGTGTTCCTGAGAGATATACAGAATATGGTGGCACCCCTTTCGATGATTATGCTTTACTCGAGTGGTGTTTTCTACTCGTCCGCCATGGCGATGGAGCTGCCGGCCATCTGGCAGTTTCTTCGTTTCAATCCTCTCCTTCATGTAATCGAGCAGGCCCGCCGTCTTCTTTTGTGGAACCTGCCGGTGGAATGGGGTTGGTTGTTGTACGCCTACGGGTTCGGGTTCGTGCTTCTCGGTATGGGTTGGTGGACCTTCTCCCGTCTCAAAAGTGCTTTTGCCGATGTCGTCTGAATCCATCGTAATCCACGCTTGCGGCATCTCCAAGGCCTACCGGATTTGGAAGGATCCATCGGCCCGTCTCAAATATCCCATACTTCGCTCGCTGGGTCGTGTCTTACCCGCGGCTCTCCGTCCGGCGAGTTGGAGTCCCGCCAGCGAGGGCCAGGACCATGGATTTTACCACGATTTTTTCGCCCTCCGCGGGTTGTCTTTCTCGATCCGGTCCGGGGAGATCATCGGCATCATGGGGCGAAACGGTTCCGGGAAGAGTACCCTTCTCCAGATTCTGGCTGGTACCCTGCGCCCTTCCGAGGGAGAGTTTCAGGTTAAGGGAAAAGTGGCGGCGCTTCTCGAGCTTGGATCCGGCTTTAACCCTGATTTCACCGGTAGGGAAAACGCCCTGCTCAATGCGGCGATTCTCGGCCTTTCCCGTTCGGAAGCGATGGCGAAGCTGGAAGAGATTCTTGAATTCGCAGACATCGGCGAATTTGTCGATCAGCCGACCAAGACCTACTCAAGCGGCATGATGGTGCGGCTGGCCTTTGCGGTGCAGACCACGATCATTCCGGACATCCTCATCGTGGATGAAGCGCTTTCGGTCGGGGATGAGGCCTTTCAACGCAAGTGCTTCGCGAGGATCGAAAGTCTGCGGGCGCGGGGAACAACGATCTTGTTGGTTTCGCATTCCTCGGCCCAGGTCGTGGAGCTTTGTGACCGCGCCTTCCTGCTGCACGGCGGGCACCTGATTCTCGACGAGGAGCCGGCAACGGTGGCCAAACAGTACCATCGTTTGATTTACAGTCCGCCGGAACGTCAGGCCGGTGTTCTGGAGAGGATTCGGGCGGGTGATCTGGTGGACGATGAGGAAAACGATGGGCAGGAAGGCGTGTCCGGGGAATCGAATCGCGAAACGGGGGTTGCGCACCGGGAAGAAGGAGATGAGAGCTTCCTCGATCCGAATCTGCGGTCGCAATCGAAGGTGGAGTACTCCTGCGAGGGCATTCGTTTGTCGGAACCCTGCCTTCTCAACGCCTCGAACGAGGAGGTAAACGTTCTTTCATATGGTTGCGGGTATCGATTCCGCTACACGGCTTTTGTGGAGAGGGATTCCTTCCACGTCGTATTTGGAACACTGCTACGGAGCAAATCGGGACTTGACCTATCGGGTTTCCGGACCGCCGCCGATGATCCACAT
>CAYVUQ010000130.1:515-5438 GCA_964454915.1 uncultured Puniceicoccaceae bacterium | reverse complement strand
ACAAACACGGAAAAAGAATCGCCCGGCTCATGCTCGTCTCGGGATCGCTTCTGGCGACCGCGGTCGGCCTCAGCGCCCAGGATGAGGAGGCGGCTGCCGCCGACCAGGAAAAGATGGCCCCGGCCGAGCTTTTCGGCCTGATGGTCTCCCAACAGGTGGGTCTGGACCAGCTGGGATTCAGCGACGAAGAGAAAGCGCAGTTCCTCGCCGGCTTCAAAAAGGGCCTTTCGGGTGACGCCGACATGGCCGATATCCAGAGCCAGCTTCCGGCACTCCAGGAATTTCTGCAGAAGCGTTCGCAGGAGGCCCAGCAGCGTATGGCCGAGGAAAACGAGGCCGAAACCCAGGCGTTCATCGAGGACCTGAAGAACGATCCGGACGTCATCGCCGACCCCGTCGGTTTTTATTACGAGATCATCGAAGCCGGTGACGACACCAAGCCCGTTGAAGAAGACGAAGTGGTCGTTCACTACAAGGGCTCCCTCATCGACGGCACCGTATTCGACAGCTCCTACGACCGCGGTCAGCCCGCTACCTTCCCGATGGGCGGAGTGATCCCCGGTTTTTCGGGCGGTCTGTCGAAAATCGGCCAGGGTGGCCAGGTCCGCATCTACATTCCGGCCGATCTGGGCTACGGAGATTCACCTCCCCCCCAGAGCCCGATTCCGCCGGGTGCCATGCTCGTCTTCGACGCCGAGCTGCAGCAGGTCATCCCGCCCGCCGGAGACGAAGACGGCGAGTAAGGAATCTCCCGAAACGCGGGACAGGAATGTCCCGCCTCCGGAGGGCGGATATTCCTGTCCGCCGCACATTCGGTTTGCCACGCTTCGTGAGCATCCTCTAGGTGATGGGGCTCAAGCATGAAGCAAGGTGATACCATTGATCTCGACCGGTTGTGCGGACTGGCACGACTTTCCCTTTCGGAGGACGAAAAGGCACGGCTGGGTCCGCAGCTCGAGCGCATCGTCGGTTATGTGGAGCAGCTCTCGTCGGTGGACGTGGATGGGGTCGAGCCGATGGCCCACGCGCTCCCCCTGGAGAATGTTCTGCGCGAGGACTGCGCCACCGCACCTCTGGACCGTTCGGAATTCCTGCGCAACGCCCCGGCTTCCCGCGCCGGGCAGGTGGTGGTCCCCCCGGTGATTGAAGGATGAGCACCGTTGCCTGGAACACGCGGACTGCTGCAGACCTCTGCGCCTTGCTCGAGGCCGGAGAGGTTCGTAGCGTCGAAATCACCCAGGCTTGCCTGGACCGGATCGAGGCGGTGGACGCCGGCGTGCGGGCCTTTTTGCACTGCGACGCCGAAGACGCCCTCGCCCAGGCTGCGGCGAGCGACCAACGCCGCGCAAAAGGGGAGGCGCGGGGACCGCTCGACGGCATTCCCGTGGCTCTGAAAGACATCGTGGCGGTCCGCGGGCAGCCACTGACTTGCGCCAGCCGGATGTTGGAAAACTTTGTCAGCCCCTACGAGGCCACCGCAGTCCGCCGCCTGCGCGAAGCGGGAGCGGTGCTGTTCGGTCGGCTGAACATGGACGAGTTTGCCATGGGGTCCTCCACGGAGAACTCGGCTTTTGGGCGTACGGCGAATCCGTGGGACACCGCACGTGTGCCGGGGGGGTCGAGCGGGGGCAGTGCGGCGGCGGTGGCCGCTGCGGAGACGATCCTTTCGCTGGGCAGCGACACGGGTGGATCGATCCGTCAGCCCGCCGCCTTTTGCGGGACCGTGGGCGTGAAGCCGACCTACGGACGCATTTCCCGCTACGGCCTGGTGGCCTTTGCCTCGTCGCTCGACCAGATCGGGCCATTTGCCCGTTGTGTGGAGGATGCTGCCTTGTTCCTCGACGCGGCCTGTGGACACGATCCATTGGATTCGACCTCCCTGCCCGGAACCACAAACGGTTTTCGCGAGGCGGTTCTCGACTCCGCCAGACGGGATCGTCCCTGGCGGATCGGGGTGCCGAAGGAATTCTTCGCCGAGGGAATCGATCCCGAAGTGCGTGCTTCGGTCGAGAAGGCTATTTCCTTCTGCGTAGAGAGCGGGTGCACGATTAAGGAAGTTTCCCTGCCGCATTCGGCACACGCTGTTCCCGTGTATTACATTCTGGCGACGGCCGAGGCTTCCTCCAACCTCGCACGTTACGACGGAATCCGCTACGGCCACCGGAGCACGGAGTGCGCCGACGGTATCGACCTCTACCACCGCTCGCGGGGCGAGGGATTCGGCGAGGAGGTCAAGCGGCGCATTATGCTCGGGACCTACGTGCTCTCCAGCGGGTATTACGATGCGTATTACCTCCGTGCCCAGAAGGTGCGTACTCTGATCCGGCGCGACTTTGACCGCGCCTTTGAGAAGGTCGATTGCCTGATCGGACCGACCACGCCCGGCACGGCCTTCCGCGAAGGGGAGAAGACGGACGATCCGCTTTCGATGTATCTGAGCGACGTCTATACGATTTCCGCGAACCTGGCCGGTCTGCCCGCACTGTCGCTGCCCTGCGGACTCGATTCGTCCGGTTGCCCGATCGGGCTGCAGATGATCGCTCCGGTGCTCAAGGAGGGCAACATGTTGGCACTGGCGGCCCGTTTCGAAGAGGCCCATCCGCACAAAGGCATGATTGCGCCCGACCCCGAAAAGGGAGGTGTCTCGTGAGCTACGAAGCCGTGATCGGCCTCGAGGTCCATGTCCAGCTCAAGACGGCCTCGAAAATGTTCACCGGGGTGCCCTACCGGTTCTCCGAAGAGCCCAACACCCTGGTTGATCCGGTGGTGGGCGCCCTGCCGGGGAGCCTGCCGGTCATCAACCGCGAAGCCGTGGCGAAATCCGTCCAGGTAGGCCTGCTCCTGGACTGCGACATCGCTCCCGTCTGCAAGTGGGACCGGAAAAACTACTTCTATCCGGACTCACCCAAGAACTACCAGATCTCCCAGTACGACCAGCCCCTGTGTCTCAACGGGGCCGTGGAGATCGAGGTCGCCGGGCCGTCCCGGGCCGAGGAGGGTCCCCACCGCCATGTGCGGCTCACGCGCATCCACCTGGAAGAGGATGTCGGGAAATTGACCCACTTCGAACGGGATTCGCTCGTGGACTACAACCGGGCGGGAACCCCCCTGATCGAAATCGTTACCGAGCCGGACATCCATTCGGCTGACGAGGCCTTTGCCTTTCTCACCGCCCTGCGGAGGATTCTCGTCTATGCCGGGATATCGGATTGCGACATGGAAAAAGGGCAGCTGCGCTGCGACGCCAACATCAGCGTTCGCCCGGTGGGGACGGAGAAGCTCGGGACAAAGGTGGAACTGAAGAACCTGAACAGCATCAGCGGGGTGCGCAACGGTGTGGCCTACGAGATTGCCCGACAGACGCAAGTGCTCGGCGAAGGTGGCACAATCACCCAGGAGACCCGCCGCTGGGACGCCGACCGGGGCATGACCACCTCCATGCGCGGAAAGGAAGAGGCGCACGACTACCGCTATTTCCCCGATCCTGATCTGATGCCCGTGCGTGTCGGGGAAGACTGGATACGGAATCTGGCGGCGGAGCTGCCCGAGAAGCCCTTCGACCGGCAGCGGCGTTATCTTTCCGAAATGGGGCTGCCGTACTCCTCCGCTTCGGTTCTGATCGCGGACCGTGCGTTGTCGGACTTTTTCGAGGAGACTGTGGCTTGCGGCGGCGATCCGGTCCTGATCGCCAATTTCGTTGCGAACGACATGCTCCGCGAGCTCGGCGGGGAAGGGGAGGGTGACCTCGCCTCGTGCAAGGTCCGCCCGGAAGGCTTATCGGCACTGGTGGGATTGATCGGGCGAAACGTGATCTCGAACCAGATCGCGCGCGAAGTGCTGTCGGAGATGATGAAAACAGGCACTGCCCCGGATGTCATCGTGAAAGAGAAGGGCCTCGAACAGTCTTCGGACGAAGGGGAGCTGGAGGTGCTCTGCCGGGAGGCCATCGCTGCAAACGAAAAGGCGGTCTCCCAATACCGCGAGGGCAACGCCAAGGCCATCAACGCGGTCAAGGGCTTCGTGATGAAGGCGACCAAAGGCAAAGCGAACCCGAAAGTAGTCAACGACCTGATCGAGCGGATCCTGGCTGAATAAGGAGCATCCGCCGTCAAGGCGGAGGGGAGCCAAAGGGCAATGCCGCACGGTCCGGGGGGCTGCTCATGGCGGACAGGAATGTCCGCCCTCCGGAGGCGGGACATTTCTGTCCCGCAGCGTTTTGCGAGCGACTCCAGTGCCCGCTATTCAAACGTACGGTACTTCCCTCCGTTGCGGTTTGCGATGGAGCGCATGCCCCTGCCGATCCGGTCGTCGTTGATGTCGCGTGGGTCGGGGAAGTGGATGGCGTGGATGCGCGCCTCCTCTGGCAGATCGTCCTGGCGGTCCCCGATCAGATCGAGCACCTCACGGAGCTCGACCGGGCGATTGTCCTGGTTGAAATACCCCCCGTCCGAGATCAGGAAGATGACGTCGGGCTGCATGTCGAAGGCGAGGTCCAGCACAGGCAGGATTCCGCGTGTTTCGTTGGGACCCGAGCGCGCGCCGCTGATCGACTGTTCGCCCGATGCGGGAAAACGTTTGGTGATCCAATCGACGGCGAACTGCTTGTTGGCCTGGGTAGCCGTGATCATGGAATCCCTCATGGGGAGGAAGGTTCTGCGGTGCAGGATTACATTGAACAGGGTGTTGGCGTTCAACTCGTCGATCAATTCCTCGGTCTCGCGTTTCACGGAGGCCATGCTGGTGCCCGCTGCCTCGGCCGCGTTGAAGACGGATGTGGCCACATCGACGACAAGGACGAGTCGCTTGGCTGTTTCCTCGATCCCGAGGAAGGAAATCGAGGAAGCTTCACCGACCAGTCCTTGCATCAACCCACCCACGCCGGAGTTACCGAAAAGTGCATTGCCGATCGGGCTGGGGGTGTCG
>CAYVUQ010000130.1:0-505 GCA_964454915.1 uncultured Puniceicoccaceae bacterium | reverse complement strand
GTTGCGGCATGTTGGTTGGGGTAAGCCGCTCGACCTGGATTTTGTCCATCTGCATCGGCGACTTCGCCGCCTGCTGGAACTCGGCCACGGCCATCCGGTGCTCCAGTTCGCGCTGGGGCAGGTAGATGGTTTTCTTCGCCGTGAATTGGGGGTCCTCCCTCCCCGACGGAACGAAGACCACAACGAACACCGTGAGTGAAACGAGCAGCACCTGGATGACCACCGCCAGAAAAAGGGGGCCGACCAGCTTCCGTTTCGGAGTGGCCCGGCCTGCGGCATATTGTTCGAGCGGCGATTCTGACATCTTGAGGAGAAAGGGGCCGATGCTAGAGAAGGCAGCGGTTCGCGCACAATCCCAATTCAGGTTCCGCGTGTCAGCATTTTTTTACGGAGAAGGCGGAGGAATTTCTTGACTCGGTTGGAATCTTCTCCAGTGTCGGCTGTTTCCGCTTGGGGTAGTAGCTCAGTTGGTTAGAGCGCCGGCCTGTCACGCCGGAGGCCGCGG
>CAYVUQ010000129.1:0-5461 GCA_964454915.1 uncultured Puniceicoccaceae bacterium | reverse complement strand
GTGCAGGATCGTTCACATGAAGGATGTTCCCCCTCCATCCGATGCCCAGTTGTGCTGGGGCATTTTGGGAACCGGGCGAATTGCCCAACGGTTCGCGGACGCCATGGCCGACTCGGTGAGCGGCAGTCTCCGCGCGATTGGAAGTCGCACTGCGGAAGGGGCACGACGGTTTGCCGAGACTACCGGCCACTGGGAAATCCATCGTTACGGGTCGTATGAAGAACTGATCGCCGCCGCCGACATTGACGCTGTCTATATTGCCACTCCCCACCCGTTCCACGCGGTGTGGGCGGTCCGGGCGGCGGCCGCCGGCAAGCATGTGCTGTGCGAGAAGCCTGCGGCGATGAACGCAGCGCAGCTGGAACCGGTGATCAGGGAGTTCCGTTCCCGCGGTCTGTTGTTTGCGGAAGCGTTCATGTATCGTTGCCACCCGCAGACCCTTCGGTTGGTCGAACTCCTGCGCGAGGGACGGATCGGACGACCGCAGCGCATGGAGGGTGATTTTTCCTTCATTTCCCCCCGTGACACGGCGGGCAGGCTCTGGAACGCTGAATTGGGGGGCGGGGCCATTCTCGACGTGGGCTGCTATCCGGTGTCGATGTGTCGGCTGGTGGCGGGTATTGCCGAGGGGAAAGATTTCGCGGAACCGACCGGCTTCCACGGCCTCGGTCGCAGGGATCTGGATACGGGAGTCGATGTGTCGGCCTCGCTCCTCCTGCATTTTCCCGGGGAACTGCATGCTGCCTTGCACTGCGCCATCAACGCCCGCGGAAGGAACGAACTGATGATTGCCGGTTCCGAAGGGCGGATCACCCTGACCTCGCCCTGGTTCTGCAACGGGGAAACGCACATCGAGACTCCCGACGGGAAGCGGGAAACGCTTCCGGTGATCGACGAGCGCGATCTCTACTCGTACGAGATCGATGCCTTTGCCGACTCGGTCTCCTGCGGTGCGCCCGAGATGCCTGCGATGACCCCTGCGGACAGCCTGGGCAACGCCCGGGTCCTGGACCGCTGGCGCGGTCTGTTTTAATACCGAATCAACTCCAATTCGGGATAAGCAATCCGCATCAGGCTTCGTCCTCGTCGAACATCCCCCAGATACTCTTCCTGAGCTCTTCTTCATCGGACCGGGGAGATTTCCGCTCGGGTTGTGATTCGCGGTCCGCCGACTGTGGGCGCGTCTTTTCGCGGACGGCAGGGGATGCGGGTGGTTTCGGTCTCGGAGGCGTGGGTTCCGCGGCACTCTTCCGGCGGGCGGCTTTCTTTGTGGTCTTCCTGGTGCTTTTCTTTGCAGCACTTTTTTTTGCCGGGCTCTTCCTGGTTTTCTTCTTCGCCGCTTTCTTGCGAGGCTTTGGTTCCGGTATGGGTTCCTCATCCTCGGCAAACATCTGCCAGACGGAACGCCGAAACGATATCTCCTCGTCTTCCTCGCCGGTGGATGCCGCCGGGGCCGATGGCGGCCCGGGCGTAGATGCCGGGCCGGGTTTGTCGTCCGCTTCAGGAGGCGATGCTTCGGAAGGCGGAGGTCCATCTGCCGCCGTGGTGGGTGGCGGCCCGGGCGTAGATGCCGGGCCGGGTTTGTCATCCGCTTTGGCAGGCGATGCATCGGAAGGACGGGGAGCATCCGCCGCCGGGGTGGATGAAGCGGCAGGGCGCGGCGACGGAGCCGGTTTGCGGGCATCTGCCGGTGCCATTTCGGCGATGTCTTCCAGGGGGTAGGTCCAGATTTCGGAAAGGGTGGGGTGGTACCACGGGGCGCGCAGGAGGTCGTCAACGGTGAGATGCGTTCCGATCCCGGCGGAGAGGCCGTGGATCAGCTCGCCGGCGTCCCGACCGATGCATTCCGCGCGGACGACCTTGCGGTTGGCGACATCGGCGAACAGGCGGACGTATCCGCGGGTGGCATTCATCAGCACGGCACGGCCGTGGTCGGCGAACGGGAACTCGGCGCAGCGCAGGGCGTCGCCGTACCTTTCGCGGAGGGTGGCAACGGGAGGGCCGAGGGAGGCAATCTGGGGATCGGTGAAAACGACACCCAGAACACGGTCGTAATCCACCGGATCCGGATTCAGTCCCAGCGAGTGGCGTGCGGCGGTCTCGCCTTGAAGGACAGCGATGTGGACGATCTCGTGCGGCCCGGCACAATCGCCCGCGGCATAGATGCCCGCCTGGGAGGTGCGCTGGTATCCGTCTGCTACGATTCTCCCGTCCGGATGCGTGTCGATCCCGGCTTCTTCAAGACCGAGATCCCCGGTGTCGGGACGGCGACCCAGGGCGTTGAAAAGCCGGGTACCCTCGCGGACCACGCTGCGGTTTCCTTGTCGGAATTGAACGGATACGCCTGCGTCGGACACAGCGATGTTTTCGATCTTCGTCCCGGTAAAAAGCTCGATCCCCTCCGCCATCAATGCCTCTTCGAGGACCGCCGCCATATCCGGCTCCATGTCGGACAACAGCCATGGGCTTCGCTGGATCATGACGACGCTCGAACCGATCCTGGAGAGAAACTGGGCGAGCTCGCAGGCAACCACACCGCCGCCGAGAACGACCACCGATTCCGGGACATGTGTAAGATTCAGAACTTCGTCGCTCGTGATGAAGGGAACTTCGGCAAGGCCCGGAACGTCGGGAACCGCCACCCTGGAACCGGTGGAGATCAGGATGCGGTCGGCGGTGAGGGTTTCGCCGCTTTCGAGAACGACCTTCCGGTCGGGAGCCAGGCGACCTTTCTCGCGGAAAAGGCTGAAGTGTTCCGACTCCAGCTGCGAGCGTCGGTGGCGGGCGAAGTCGCCGATGATCCGCTTCTTGCGGTTCTGGAGTGCCTCCATATCGACCTGGGGACGGGTGATGTTCAGACCGAGGTCCCTGCCGTTCCTGGCCAGATGGAAAACATCGGCGGCGTAGAGGAGTGTCTTGGACGGCATGCACCCGCGGAGAATGCAAAGCCCGCCCAGCTCTTCCGAACCGTCCACGATGGCAACGTCCTCGACATATTCTCGTGCCAAGGCTGCGGCATTAAAACCCGCACTCCCGCCGCCGAGGACGAGAAAGTCAAAGTGCTTGGAGGCCATGGGGAAACAAGTATCGTGCGCCGAAATCGCGTCAAAGGCAAGCACTGTCGTTAATAGCGAAATGGATTTGTCCCGGGGGAGGGAGGACAATCCTGTTCGCCGCAAGCGGGTATGTTCCCTTGAGGAGGCTGTAAAACCGCCGGCCGCAACCGGGACTCCATTGCCTTTGAGCGTTGCGCGGCGGCAGATTCGTACCCAATCATCGAAGAATGGCAACACACACAGGCAAGGCACTGCGGTTCGAGGAATTCGGAAAACCCGGCGAAGTTCTCCGTCTGGTGGAGGAACAGGTGGCCGATCCCGGTCCCGGTGAAGTTCTCCTGCGGATGGAGCGGGCCGCACTCCATCCCTCCGATCTGGGGATCGTGGGCGGCAGCTACGGGCGGTTGCCCGAGCTTCCGGCAGTCGCGGGACGCGAGGGGGTCGGTCGCGTGGTTGCCTGTGGGGAAGGGGTTTCGTCTGAGTGGGGCGGCCGCCTGTTCCGGCTTCCCGAAGGTGGAACATGGCGCGAATTGCGGACCGCGCGCCCGGACGATCTGGTTCCCGTGCCCGAAGGAATTCCGGCTGACCAGGCGGCCCTGGTCGGCGTCAATCCGACTACAGCCTTTCGTCTCCTCGAGGACTTTGCGGTGCTCCGGGAGGGCGACTGGGTCGTGCAGAACGCGGCCAATTCCGCAGTCGGGATTGCGGTGATCCAGCTTTGCCGCGCACGGGGCGTCCACACTGCGAATCTTGTGCGTCGGGAGGAACTCTTCGCCCCCCTGGAGGCAATGGGGGCGGACCTGGTGGTCCTCGACGACCGTGATGCCCCGGCTAAAATCCGCTCCGCTCGCGGTGAGGCCGCCATGCCGCTGGGTCTGAACTCGGTCGGCGGCTCCAGCGTCATCAATCTCGCCCGCGCGGTTTCCGACGCTGCGACCGAGGTGACCTTCGGGGGCATGACCGGGGAGAAAATCCGTTTTCCGACCCGTCAGCTTATCTTCAACGACATCCGCTTCGCCGGTTTCTGGATGGACCGGTGGAACCGGACTCACTCCGGGACCGAGCGGCGGGCTCTTCTGGACCGGGTTTTCGAGGCGATTGCCGCCGGTGCGATCGACACTCCGGTGGAAGCCGTCTATCCTCTGGAAAAGTTCCACGACGCTCTCGCCCACAACGAGGCCGGTCGGCTGGGAAAGGTCCTCTTTGGAGATGTCTGATCCCTACGTCGATCTGGTGGCCACCCTCAAGGCGTTGCCCGGGCTCGGACGGCGTTCGGCGGAGCGTATCGCCCTGCACCTGCTTGTCGGCAACCGTTCGCGTCTCGATGATGTTGCGCGGGCACTGGAAACCGCCGGAAGGGAGATCGCCCGGTGCCCGGACTGCGGCAATCTGGCCCGTGCCGGTTCGCGGTGTCCGATCTGCTCCGATCCCCGGCGTACGACGACGGCACTGTGCATCGTCGAAAAAGTGCAGGACCTTGCGGCGATGGAGGAGTCGGGTGGCTGGAAGGGGCTTTACCACGTTCTCCACGGCAAGCTTTCACCGCTGCAAAACCGGGGGCCGGAGGATGTGAATCTGGCGGGGCTGGCGGACCGGGTCCGCACCCTTGGCGTCGAAGAGATCGTCTTTGCCCTTTCCAACGACATTGAAGGGGAGGCCACCTGTCATTACATTGTGGAGACAATTCTTCCGGCGCAAAGCGGTATCCGCGTGACCCGCATCGGCTTTGGCCTGCCGAGCGGGGGTGATGTCACGTATGCCGACGCAGTGACGCTGCGCAGTGCGATGGAGTCGAGGAGGGATTTCTCGGAGGAGCGCGCGGGATGAGCGAACCGCCGCTTGTGAGTGCCGCGCTGGATCTGGCGCAAGAGGCCGACGGGCTCCGCTTCGGCCCTCCTGTCGCCTGCGTGTACAATCCGCTCCGCTACGCATGGCAGGCCCATCGGACCTACCTGGAACGGTTCGGTTCCGGGCGGAAGAAGGTCGTCTTCCTCGGCATGAATCCGGGTCCCTGGGGTATGGCGCAGACCGGCGTTCCCTTTGGCGAGGTTTCGCTGGTGCGGGACTGGATGGGCATCGCAACAGGCGTCGGTCGTCCCGACCCCGAACATCCGAAACGACCGGTGGAGGGCTTCGCCTGCGGCAGGTCCGAAGTGAGCGGGAGACGGTTGTGGGGCTACTTCAAGGAGCGTTTCGGAACCGCCGGGGCTTTTTTCGAGGACCACATCGTGCTCAACTACTGTCCGTTGGTGTTTATGGAGGAAAGCGGTCGCAACCGCACCCCCGACAAGCTGTCGGCAGCCGAGAAGGCACCGCTGGACCGGGTGTGTGACCGGTTTCTGGCCCGGGCCGTGGAAATCCTCGACCCGGAAATATTGGTCGGCGTGGGCGGTTTCGCCGAGGAA
>CAYVUQ010000128.1:0-5476 GCA_964454915.1 uncultured Puniceicoccaceae bacterium | reverse complement strand
CAATTGGCACTCACCGACGGCATTCTCGGCGGGATTTCCACAGGCGCGAACGTCTTCGCAGCCATGGAGTTGGCCAAGCGCGACGGGATGGCCGGCAAGCGGATCGTGACTGTCGGATGCAGCTTCGGCGAGCGGTACCTGAGTACACTTCTGGCCAGCAAGGCACTTGAGGAGGTCAAGAACCTGCCCACCTCCGACCTCCCGACGGAGTAGGTCCCGCCTACAACTTGCGCACCACCGAGGTGGCCACGCCCTGCACGATCAGCTCGTCCACGGGATAGAGTTCCGGGTAGGCCGGGTTTTCCGCCTTCAGATAGGGCATGTGGCCCCGTTGCTGAATGTAGCGTTTGAGGGTCGTTTCGCCGTCGATCAGCGCGGCCACGATGTCGCCGTCCTTCGGTTCGCGGGTTTCGACCACCACGGTGTCGCCGTCCTGGATGCCCGCATTGATCATCGACTCGCCCCGGACGCGGATCGCAAAGGTCTGCCGGAGGCGCCGCTGGCGCGCGGTAAAAGCATCGACCTGCAGGGTCCCGACCTCGCCGCCCGATTCCACACGGTCGGGATATCCCGCCGCAACGTTGCCGAGAACGGGGATCTCGACCACGTCGATCATTTCCGGCCCGCCGACGGAACCGGTCGAGGGCAGTCGCAGCCGGAAGGCGCGGGCCTGGTGCGGCTGGCGCTCCAGATAGCCCTTTTTCTCCAGAGCCCGCAGGTGGCCGATGACCGCATTGGTGCTCTTGAAGGCGAATTCCTGCTGAATTTCGCGAATGCTCGGCCAGTAACCCTGCTCGTGAGAGCGTTCCTGGATGAAGGTGAGGATTTGCTGTTGGCGGAAGGTCAGTGCTTTCATGGTGAACGCAAGGTTACCTGAACATGGGGATATGTCCAGAGAAAAATGATTGAATTTTCGCAGGCCGCTTCGGAAATTGACGGGATGTCCGAAGTCCGCGTCCGTTTTGCGCCAAGTCCCACCGGCTTCTTCCACATCGGGAGTGCCCGCACGGCCCTTTTCAACTGGCTCTACGCCCGCCATTGCGGCGGGACGTTTATCCTGCGCATCGAGGACACCGACCGTGAGCGAAACACCGCCGAAGCCTTGCGCGTGCTGCTCGACGGGATGCGATGGCTGGGGCTGGACTGGGACGAGGGCCCGGAAAAGGGCGGACCGGTGGGGCCGTACTTCCAGAGCGAGCGTGGCGATGTGTACCGCCGTGCGGTGGACCGCCTGCTGGATACGGGCCGCGCCTACGAGAACGACGGTGCCGTGTTTTTCCGGCTGGAGGGCGAACGCTACCGCGAACACGACGAATACCTCGGCGGAGAAGTCGAAAAGGTCCGCTCGGAACCAGTGGTGTTCGAAGATGCGGTGCGGGGCCGCGTGGAACGAGTGGTGGACCGCGACTTCCCCATCGTCCGCGCCAACGGCGAACCGGTCTTTCATCTGGTCAATGTGGTGGACGACATCGAAATGCGGGTCTCCCATGTCATCCGCGGCGAGGACCATCTGGCCAATACGGCCAGGCACATCACCCTGTTCAGAGCACTCGGGGCGGAACCACCGGTCTTCGCCCATCTGCCGCTGATCCTGAAGGACCCGGCGGTCGGCAAGGGCAAGATGAGCAAGCGCGACCAGGGTGCCTTGATCGAAGAGTACCAGAACCGCCACTTCCTTGCCGCGGCCGTTCGCAATTTTCTCTGCCTGCTCGGCTGGAGCCCCAAGGGCGACCGCGAGATCATGCCGGTCGGCGAGATCATCGAGGCCTTCGATTTCCCGGGGATCCAGAAAGGAGCGGCCCGTTTCGACGAGGCGAAGCTGCGGCACATGAACGGACACTACCTGCGCGATCTGCCCGTCGAGTCCTACACCTGGCTCGCCCGCCCGGTTCTCGCCGACGCCGGAGTCGTGGACGAGACGGTGGACGAGGATTACTTGCAAAAAGTGCTCGGATTGTGCCGTCCCAAGCTCGACCTTCTGGAAGACCTGCCCGGCTATTGTGCCTACTTTTTCACGGAGGATTTTCCCGTGGATGAAAAGGCGCGGGCAAAGGTTTCCAAAAAGGGAAGTCCGGCTGGCCCCGCGACCGAGCTGGCCGCCGCCCTGAAGAATGTCTCCGCACCTGGAGCCGGGGGCTTTGAGGAGGCCCTGGAGGCAGCCGCCGCAGCCTCCGGTCGCAAGTCCGGTTCCTACCGCCCGGTTGCCCGGTTCGCCGTAACCGGTATGCTTTCGGGACCCGATCTGGGCGACATCATCGACTTGCTCGGACTGGAGGCCGTTCAACGACGGCTACTCGCGCTGGCCGCGGCGGAAGGGGGTGCGGCGTGAGCGGAGTCGAAGAACAACCGCAGGACTTCATCCGCCGGATCGTCGCGGAGGATGTCGCTTCGGGGAAGTATCCGGACGGCATCGTCACCCGCTTCCCCCCTGAGCCCAACGGCTACCTCCACCTCGGGCACGCCAAGTCGATCTGCCTGAACTTCGGCATCGCCGGCGAGTTCGGAGGTCGGTGCAACCTCCGTTTCGATGATACCAATCCCGAAAAGGAGAACCTCGAATACGTGGATTCCATCCGGGAGGACATCCGTTGGCTGGGCTTCGCATGGGACCTGGAGTGTTTCGCTTCGGACTATTTCGAAACTCTCTACACATGGGCACTCGCCCTTATCGACAAGGGGAAAGCCTACGTCTGCGAACTCGAACCGGAGGAAATCCGCCGCACCCGCGGCACCCTCACCGAACCCGGCGAGGCCAGTCCATGGCGCGACCGGCCCCCCGCCGAGAGCCGCACCCTTTTTGAACAAATGAGAGCGGGAAAGCTGCCCGACGGTTCGCGCGTGCTCCGCGCGAAGATCGACATGGCCCATCCCAATCTCAACATGCGGGACCCCATCCTGTATCGCATCCGCCGTGCACGGCACCACCGGACCAGCGATGACTGGCCGATCTATCCGACCTACGATTTCACCCACGGGCAGAGCGATTCAATCGAGGGGGTGACCCACTCCATCTGCACCCTGGAGTTCGAGAACCACCGTCCGCTCTATGACTGGTTCATCGAGCAACTCGGGATATTCCCCTCGAAGCAGTACGAGTTCGCCCGATTGAATCTCGAGTACACCGTCATGAGCAAGCGGCGGCTTCTCCAATTGGTGGAGGAGGGCCACGTCAACGGATGGGACGACCCTCGGATGCCCACCCTTTGCGGAATCCGCCGCCGAGGGGTACCACCCGAAGCGATCCGGGAGTTTTGCACCGCCATCGGCGTCACCAAGTTCGATTCCACCACCGACTATTCTCTCTTCGAGCACCACGTGCGGGCTGTCCTCAACCACCAGGCCCGCCGCGCCATGGCGGTTCTCGATCCACTGCCCGTGACCATCACCAACTTCGGCGATGACGAGGAACTGCTCGTCGAAGCGGTCAACAATCCCGAGGATGAGCATGCAGGCGTCCGGCAGGTACCCTTCTCCAACCGCATTTTCATTGAGCGGTCCGACTTCATGGAGGACCCGCCCCGGAAGTTTTTCCGCCTGCGCCCCGGAGGCGAAGTCCGCCTGCGCTACGCGCATGTCCTGCGCTGCGACGGGGTTGAGAAAGACGAAGACGGCAACATCACCGGATTGACCGCCACCATCGACCGCGACACCCTGGGTCGCCAGCCCACCGACCGCAAGGTCAAGGGCGTCCTTCACTGGGTTTCGGCCCGGCACGCCCTCCAGGCCGAAGTGCGGCTCTACGACCGCCTGTTCCGGGAAGTCCGTCCCGGCACCGCCACCGGAAACCCGCTCGATGATCTCAATACGGACTCCCTGAGGGTCGCCGAGGCTTTCCTCGAACCGTCCCTGGGAACCGCCGTTCCGGGCGACCGGTGCCAGTTCGAACGGACGGGCTACTTCGTGTGCGACCCCGATTCGACCCCCGCCCGCCCTGTATTCAACCGCACGGCGACCCTCAAGGATTCGTGGGGCAAAACCGGTGCCCCCCCATCCGTCCGCTGATCAAAGCACCTTCCAGGCCGAAAGACCTGTCTCCATCTCAAGGTGGATAAGGGCTTCTTTGCGGGCGGAACCCCAGCGGTAAGTGCCCCACCCTCCTTTGGACGGGACCACGCGGTGGCAGGGCACGAGCAGGGCGAGCATGTTGCGGGACATGACTCGGCCGACCGCCCGGGCGGCACCGGGATGGCCCGCCCGCTCGGCCAACGCGGCATAAGTGATCGTCCGACCGGGCGGCACACTCGCCAACGCCGCCCGAACATCGACCGCGAAACGGCCAGGGGCCGGGGGAAGCCCGAAGCCCTCCAGCCTGGCCGCGAGCGAACCGTCCACCCTCTCCGGCACAGACTCGTCCACAAACGCGACCTCCTCGAGCAAAGCCTGAACGGGGTCGATGACGATGCGGAGAGTCCCCAGGGAAGTGGAATGGAGAATCCGGGCAGAAGAAGAAGAGAGCACCTCAGGAGACACGGGGTAAATCTGCCGAATTCCAGACACATGGCAAATCCCTCCGCACAGGAAACCCGATTGAACAGGGAAAGTTTCCATGCACAGCCAGGCAATTCCAGCCCGAACCCAAGGGCAAGAATAATTTAAACTGTTTTAAAAAAGTCCCCTCCGAGCCGGACCTTTAGTAGGGCAAGAAAAAATTACCCTGACTAAAAATTACGCAGGAGAAATTGCAAATATATTGTTCTTGCAAAAGTTTCGCGTTATGTGTTGACAGGCCCTTGCTGTTTCCTGAACAACGGGAGCCATGTTCCGTAAAGAATCTCTTTTGTTTCTGCTTCTCGGCTCGCTGTGCGCCACGGCCTCCCCGGTCGAAGTCTCCTCGCCGGACTGGCTCACGGGGGAGGACTTGACCATCAGTTTTTTCGACGGCTTCGCCACCCTGCGCCCGGGAGTAAGCATCAATGCCGTGGTCGGCGACAGTTCGGTGTCTGATCCGGGCGAGATCGAGGTCGGTGCGCACGACCCCTACCGCAACGGGTTCTCCTTGCAGGGCATCGAACTGGCCGCCCACCTCGACCTGGGGCAGGGCCTCGGGGGGACCGCCATTTACCGGATTTTCGAAGAGCAATCGGACAACGACCTCGACGGGGAGTTCGAAGAAATCTACGCCACCCTCGACTTGCCGGGTCTGGGCCTGAAGGGCGGCCGTTACCTGAATGCCTTCGGCTTTCAGAACAACATCCATCTGCACGGCTGGGATTTTGTAGATCTTCCTCTCGTGTACGGACGTTTCCTCGGCGACGAAAGCCTTCAGACTGATGGAGGGGCAGTCCGCCTCGATCTTCCGGGCCGCTGGGGTCCCACCCTGGATTTTTCCTTCGGCCAGTCAGTGGCCCACGACCACGACCACGGCGGCGGAGACCACGGGGACGACCACGATCACGGATACGGCGAGGATATCCTCTTCGACAGCGGCTTTGTCAGTGGTCGACTCCTGATTCCCTGGAACACGAACGATTTCCAC
>CAYVUQ010000127.1:3124-5507 GCA_964454915.1 uncultured Puniceicoccaceae bacterium | reverse complement strand
CGGCCTGCCGTTGCTCCTGCTCGGTCTGGAGTTCCTCGAGTGCGGTTTCCGCACGGTTTCGTTCGTGCTGCACCCAGAGCGAAAACCCGATGAAGCCAATGGCGACGACTGCCAACAGGACGACGAAACTTTGCTGCAGGCGTCGGAACTGTCGTTGACGACGCAATCTGCGTTCGCGCTCGGAAAAGATTTCGTGGAGCAAGGCGCGTTGCTCATCGTCCTCCGGTTCCAATTGCGATGCGGCGAGTTCCAGATCTCCCTCCTCGAACGCCAGCCGTGCGTTTGCCAGCCGCGCTTTTCTGAGATTATCCCGTGCGTCGGTATTACCCGGCCAAAGCCGGAGGGCTTGTCGGAAAGAGGATTGGGCTTCGGAGAAGCTGTCGTAGTCACCTTCTTCGAGGCCGGTTCGTAGCAAATCTTCACCAGCCTCGCTCAGAGCAAGGCTTTCCGCGTGTTCTCTGAAATTGCGGATCGCCTTTTGAAACTCCTGGACGGTCTTCGGTCTGTCGCCCGGTTCCGACTCCAGGGCCCGCAGAGCGATCTCGATACATTCTCCCTCGGCGTCCACCTCGCAAATCTCGTTGTCGGCGGCGGTCAAGAGGGATTCGGTCGCAGCCGATCCCGGATGCGGGGCCTGGCCGGTGACGATCTCAAAGAGGGTCGCACCGAGAAGATAGATATCGCTCGCAAAGCCGATATCCGGGCCGATGCCCAAAGCCATTTCCGGTGCCATGTAGGCGGGAGTGCCAGCACCGGCGAATCCGCCCAGATCGTTGCTGAAGGTGCCATCCGCCCGTCTCTTCATGGCGAGGCCCCAGTCCATCAGGTACACCTCTCCGAAGTGGCCGAGGGTGACGTTTCCCGGCTTGATATCGCGGTGGATCACCCCGTTGGCGTGAGCGAAAGCGACACCGTCGGCCACCCGGAGAAGGATTTCCAGATTCTCGTCGAGCGACTTTTGGTCGATGACTTCGTCCCACCGGCGACCCTCGACCTTTTTCATAACGAGAAAGGAGGACCCCGACCGGTTGCGGACCATGTCGTGGACAGGGGGGATGACGGGGTGGGAGAGTCCCCCGGTCAACAGGGCTTCGGCGCGGAAGGCATCCTGCCGTTCCTTGTCCGAGGGGCGGGCGAGACATTTCAGGGCGACGATCCGCTCCAGGGTCCGCTGGCGACCCTCGAAGACCAGGCCCATGCCGCCGGATCCGATCAGTGCTCCTGGCTCGTATCCGTCGGGAAACTCGTGTTCGACGGGCCTGGAATCGTGCTTGCCGTGTTTTTCCCCGCCGTCCCGCGTATCCATGCGGACGGTGGTCCTGGCGGATGGATTTCCACGCAAGGCATCCTTCCAGTCTCCCAGACGCAATCCCCTGGGAGGTTCTTTTTTTTGGGGCGGTGATTCGTCTTCCATCGGAAGTCGCGCCGGCCAGGGGGGTGTCTAGACTCCGGTAGGTCGGGTTGCGGTTGGGGTCAACTTGCGGAATCCGGGGAGTCGGCGGTCTTTCCGGGATTGAAAACGGTCTTGTGGGAATGGCGCGTCGAAAGATCGATCGCGTACGTAGGCACCCATTCGTTGTCGCGGACCCTGAGTTCGAGGGCCATCTCCTCATTGCCGATCTGGATGCGGTCCCCGTCCTTCAGCCGAGCCGAAACGACCGCCACACCATTGACGCGGATGCCGTTCGTGCTGCCCAGGTCCTCGATTCGCCATCCCTCCGAATCCTTGCGGAGGCGGGCGTGCCGCCGAGACACCTTTTCGTCATCGATACGGACGGCGTTTTCCACGGACCGACCGATGTGGAGGGTGTCCTCGTTGAGGGGGAAAATCAGGTCGGGTTTCCCTTTGCGATAGGTGCAGAGGCGGGGGTTTTCCGGCGGAGGCTCATCCATAGGGATATCAAGATGATAAAGGATCGGGCGGTGGTCAAACCGAGAGAACAGCTTCGATCCGTTGGAGGACGTCGTCCGAAAGATGTTCGACGAGTTTCACGGCTTCAAGATTATCGAGGACTTGCTCCACCCGTGTCGATCCCGTCAAACAGGTTGAGACCCGCTCGTTGCGGATGATCCAGGCCAGGGACAGCTGCGCCTGCGAACAATTCATATCTCCCGCGATCTCCGCGAGCTTGCGGCTTTTTTCCACGACGCCTTCGTTGAGTTGGTTGCGCAGCCACTGCGTGTCCGTGTCGAAGCGGGTCCCGTCCGGCACGCCATCGTTGTATTTGCCGGAAAGAATGCCGCCTGCAAGCGGGGAATAGACGGTCGTGCCCATCCCGTATTCGTCGATCAGGGGCGCGAGTCTGGTTTCGATTTTTTCGCGCCCGAGCATGTTGTAGCTGCATTGCTCGACCATGGGGCCGATCAGGCCGTAGCGTTCAGC
>CAYVUQ010000127.1:2383-3114 GCA_964454915.1 uncultured Puniceicoccaceae bacterium | reverse complement strand
TTCAGCCAGGCGCCAGATTTCGACCAGCTCTGCGGCCGAAAACTCGCTGGTTCCCCAGTAGAGGATTTTCCCCTGCGCGATCAATTCGTTCATGGCCCGGAGCGTTTCCAGGGCCGGTGTTTTCGGATCGGGCCGGTGGCAGAGATAAAGATCGAGATAATCGACTCCGAGCCGCTCAAGCGTCTGATCGCAGCAATCGCGCACATGCTTGCGGTTGAGTCCTTTTTGCGAGGGCAAGGGGCCGCCACCGGCGTTCGGGTTCACTTTTCCCGAGAGGATCAGCGTGTCGCGCGGCCAGGCCTTCTTTTTCAGGACTTTGCCCATGGCAATTTCGGCGGCACCGGAACCGTAGGCTTCCGCGCCATCAAAAAAATTCACACCGCCTTCGTATGCGGCGGTCATGCAGGCTTCGGTGGTCTCGTCGTCCACCTTTTGGCCGAAGGTCATCCAGGAGCCGAGAGAGATGGAGCTGATTTGAAGGCCGGTGCGGCCCAGATTCTTATAGATCATGGAGGTTTTTCCTTGCGTTATTCGGGTTTCGGAGGTTTATTTTCAACGTATGCAAAAAATTTTCCTATCCTCCTCCGATTCTGTCAACTTTGTACTCTGAGTCGATTCCTTTTTTTCTCCATCTGCACCCCATGTCAGTCACATCCGAAACATCCGCCTCGTCCACCGTTTCTCCGATCCTGGAAAGATCCGGAGGTCTCACCGAAGTGTTCACCACTTTT
>CAYVUQ010000127.1:1389-2373 GCA_964454915.1 uncultured Puniceicoccaceae bacterium | reverse complement strand
ATCTCCCTCGACCAGGTTCTGGAGGACTGTCGGGCGTTTGCCCGCCGTTCGGATGCAATTCCGGCCAAGGTGCACCTCTTCTACCCGAGGAGCCGCCGGGACGAGGCCGAGTCGGTTGCGCGAAGAAACGAATTGCCGGTCATGTGGACCGAGTCCGATGATGCTCCCGGGATAAGCGGAGGGGTGTTCGCACACGCGGTCCGGGCCGAGTCGAGTCATGAACTTTGGCATGGCGGTCGTCCGGCCGGGCTGGTGTTTTCCGACCGGCACGCCGAATATTGTCTGATCACGGGGATACACGGGCATTCCGGCGGAGAGAAGGCGCAGGCACTGGAGGTTTTCGAAACCATGGAGACCCTTCTCGCGAAGGCCGACATGGATTTCAGCCATGTCATGCGAACGTGGTTTTACAACCGGAACATCCTCGCATGGTACCCCGAGTTCAACGAGGTGCGGACCGGGTTTTTCCGCAAGCACAAGGTTTTCGAGCGTTTTCTTCCTGCGAGCACCGGGATCGGTGCGGAGAATCCGCACGGTGCCGCGTTGGTGGCGTCCGCCTTTGCGGTTCGCGACCTGTCGGGCGAGTGCCATCGGCGCGAGGTGGACTCGCCGCTCCAGTGTCCGGCCACGGACTACGGAAGCAGTTTCTCCCGCGCGTCCCTGCTGGAAACTCCGGAACACCGACGGTTGTCCATCTCGGGGACCGCCAGTATCGACGAGGACGGGAAAACCGTCCACGTGGGCGATTTCGAGGCCCAGTTCCACCACACCCACGAGGTGATCGGAGCAATGCTCGAAGCGGAAGGGTTTTCCTGGGACGATGTGGGATCCTGGCTGGTTTTGGAACGGCTGCACGAATCGGATGAAAAGGGAAATGTGAAGCTGTTGCCGGCGGTGCTCCAGGAGAGTTGTAATTGCATTGTGGCGGGGGAGGGCAATGAGCAGACGGTGGCTTTATTGGGGGTGGAGGACCTGGTAGTGGTC
>CAYVUQ010000127.1:0-1379 GCA_964454915.1 uncultured Puniceicoccaceae bacterium | reverse complement strand
GGTCCGGGGAGTGGCGTATTTTCGTCATGCCCCCGACGCGCAACGGTCGCAGGGGCTCCGCTGGCCCGGACGTTTTCCCGTTATCCGCACTCTTGATGTTGTCTGCAGGGACGATCTGTTGTACGAACTTGAGGTGAACGCGGTGAAGAGAACGTGAAGTATCGACTGGAACTCGAGAGTGTCTGCAAGAGTTTCCCCCAGCCGGGGGGCAACGAGCCGGTAGCGGTACTTCGGGACCTCGATCTGAGTGTAGGCGAGGGCGAGAGCCTCGCCGTGACGGGTCGTTCGGGATCGGGCAAGAGCACGCTCCTGAACTTGATCGCGGGCCTCGACCGGCCCGATTCGGGCGTAATCCGCGTGGACGGCGTTCGCCTGGAGGAAGACGATGAGGCGGCACTGTCGCGCTTCCGAACAAAGGGGGTCGGGCTTGTGTTTCAACTCCACCATCTCTTGCCCCAGTGCACCGCCCTGGAGAACGTGCTCCTGCCCGCCTATGCGGAGGGCGCGCCCCGTGCGCCGGGAGAGGCCGTGGACCGGGCCAGCGACTTGCTTCGCAAGGTGGGGCTGGGTGATCGGATGGATCATCGCCCCGCGCAGCTGTCCGGCGGCGAACGCCAGCGTTGCGCCATCGCCCGCGCCCTTCTCAACGAGCCGGGTCTGCTTCTGGCCGACGAACCGACCGGTTCGCTCGACGAGGCCAGTGCCGGGCTGATCCTCGACTTGTTGCTGGAGATCAACCGCGACGAGGGTGTCACCCTGATTGTGGTCACCCACGCGCGGGAACTTGCCCGGGGCATGTCCCGTGTCTGCGATTTGCGGGGCGGTCGCCTCGTCTCGGACGCTCCGGTGCCGAACGGCGGGGCGGAATGAAGTTTCCGCTCGCCAGGCTTGTAGCCCGGACCCTGATCCACCGTTGGGCGGGGACACTGGCCATGCTCGGCGCGGTGGCGGTCGCGGTCGCGGTGGTCACCGGCTCGTTGGTGACCGGGGATTCCATGGACCGCACTCTGGAACAGGGTGCTCTCGACCGGATCGGGCGGGTCGATGTGATCTTGAACGGGCAGGATCACCTTTTCCGCCCGGAGCTGGCCGGGGATATCGAGAGGACCGCTTCCGGCTCCGGAGAGTCCATTCGGGCTGCGGCGGTTTTTATGACCGTGGGCACGGCCTCGGATTCGAGGGGCGGATCGACTGCCAACCAGGTTTCGGTGCTCGGGGTGGATGCCGGTTTTGGGGAGTTTTCCCCTGCCGGCGATTTTCCCCTGCCTCCGGATCACAGGGAAGATGCCGGAGGACGGCTCCGCTTTCCCGGGGTGGTGATCAACGATGTACTGGCCGAACGGTTGGATGCGGAAGTGGGCGATACGGTCGTCCTGCTC
>CAYVUQ010000126.1:0-5510 GCA_964454915.1 uncultured Puniceicoccaceae bacterium | reverse complement strand
ATTGTCATCGGTGCCAGCCGCTATGTTCAGGAAAACATCGTGGCGGTCCTTATCGGCCTGGTCGGTGCCATAGTCGTTTTCAAATTTTTCTTCAGCACACCGGTGGGTGGCCGGACGAAGGACTGGGCTCTCTACAGACTGCCCAAGATCGGCGACCTTCTGGGCAAGGCGAATATCGCCCGCTTCACCCGCACCCTCGGCACTCTGCTTTCCAGTGGCGTTCCCATCCTCGATTCGCTGGTCATCACCCGCGAAATCGTCTCCAACCGCTTCTTCGCCGATGCCATCGGGCGCATCCATGACCAGGTCCGTGACGGTGAGTCGGTGGCCGGCCCCATGAGCAACGAAAAGGTCTTTCCGACCATGGTCACCAGTATGGTCGAGGTGGGCGAGGAAACCGGCGAACTCGACGAAATGCTCACCCGTGTCGCGGACAATTACGACGAGGACGTGGACAACGCGGTCAACGGCATTACCTCGATCATCGAGCCGATCATGATCGTGTTCCTTGCGGTGGTCGTCGGCTTCATCGTCATCGCGCTGTTCATGCCGATCATCAAGATCATCGAAACCCTCAGCGTTTGACGCACCTCTCCCAACGCATCGTCCCAGGACTTCACCTTCCACGGAGATTCTCCCGCGCCATGAAACCGGTCCGAATCCTTTTCCTCGCACTGATCCCGGCGGTCGCCTTTTTCGGCTGCGCCAGCGGCCCCGAGTACGGCATCAACGCCTCCCCCGGTTTGAAAGCTGCGGAGGGCAAGGAGTCCGGCAGGACCCTGGAGCAGCAGATCAAGAAGGAGAACGAACAGGCCCGCGAGCGTGGCGATCCGCCCATTTTCCGGGTTGAAGACCGGGATTGACCGTCGCAGGTGCCAGGGCGCCGGGCCGGCGCAGATCAGTCCGCCGACCCGAGCCGCTTGCCAGTTCGTATGATGGCGAATTCGGGATGAGAGGCACCGGACCGGATGGCCGTCATTTGCTCGATTCGGAAATCGACTCCATGATGCGGGAGGGTGGCTGGCCGGAGCGGTACAGCCGGGCCATTTCCCGCATGGGACCGTCGATGTGGGCGAAAAACGCTTTGAGCCCCGGACAGAGATAACTGATGCCCGGCTTGCCTTTTCCGGTCGGAACGAAGCGGTGCTTGGGGCAGTCCCCGTTGCAGGCGAAACGGTACGAACACGCCAGGCAGGCCTCGGCCAGCTCCGTGCGCTTGGCCTTGCCGAAGGCCACTTGTTGCGGTGAATCGATCATTTCCGCGAAGCCCTTCTCGCCGATGTTGCCCAACCTGTAGGAGGGATAGACGTAGTGGTCGCAGCTGTAGAGGTCGCCGTTATGCTCAAGTACCATGGCGCGACCGCACTCTTCGGCGTATGCGCAGAGCCCGCCGGGGGTGCCGACCCACTTTCCGAGGGCGACGTCGAAATGCTGTACGAATACCTTGCCGACATCGGAGCGAATCCACACGTCGAACATCCGGTTCAGAAAGGTCCCGAAATCGCGGGGTCGGACCGACCAGGAGGTGACGGGAATCGGGGTTCCCGGGTCGCCGTGGGACGGGGGACCTGCGAAATCGATGCTCTCGGGCGAGCGGGTGGGGTCCGGCTCCCTCTCGACGATGGGAATGAACTGGAGAAAAGTCGAACCGATGCTCTTGAGAAATTCATACACCCGCTCCGGCTCGCGGCTGTTGCGCCGGTTCACGACGGTCAGTGTGTTCGCTTCCGCACCGGCTTCGCGGAGGTGATTCCATCCGCGGAGAACCTTGTCGAGCGAGGGGCGCCCCCCGCAGTCCACCCGGTAGTGGTCGTGGAGGTCGTGGGGACCGTCGATACTGACGCCGACCAGAAACCCGTGCTCCTTGAAAAATGCCGCCCATTCCTTGTTGATCAGCGTTCCATTCGTCTGGAAGGCGTTCGTCACCGTTTTGGACCCGCGGTACTTTTCCTGCAACTCCACCGCCTTGCGGAAAAAGGGCAGTCCCAGCAAGGTCGGCTCGCCGCCCTGCCATGCGAACTGTACCTCTGCCGTCTCCTGCGACTGGATGTAATCGCGCACGTAGGTTTCCAGGGTCTCGTCGGACATCCGGGGAAGGCCATTCGACGGGTAGAGATCCTCCTTTTCCAAATAGTAGCAATACTCGCAGGAGAGATTGCAGGCAGCCCCCGCGGGCTTCGTCATCACATGAAAAGGTGCCGTCATTGTACGAAACTCCTCAAGAGGAACGTATCCGGGGGGCGTTGTCCAACAGGAAACGAACAAAGTCGATATTACGTGATCGTAACCGAAGGGTGATTCTTCGGTTTTCCTCCCATGGGATGGTTTGACAGAACCCGGATCCCTTGGAAAATCCCGAACTTCTTCTTGCACGCGGCAGTTCGTCCGCGTTTTCTCAATCCGGTTCTCCGATATCCATGGCGTCATCAACCGACACCTCCTCCGACGAGCCCCAAAAGCTCGATCTTGATCAACTCAAAGACTTCGATTTCGGTCCGTCCTGGTCGGGCGGCTCTTCCCGGAAATCCTCGGTCGATGCTCCTGCCCGGGAATCGTCCGGCCCGCGTTCGTCGGGGCCGCGGGATCGCCGACCGGCGCGCAAGACGACGGGTCCGCGCAAGGAACGACGTGCGCCCGAGCGTGCTCCCGCTCCCTTCGAGCCGGTGGTGGCCTTCAGCATTTATCCCGAGGATGAGCCTTTCGATCTCCTGACGGAGTCGATCCGGTCCAGCCTCAAGGTGTACGAGCTGTTCGAGGTGACCCGTTTGATTCTGGACAAGCCGGACCGTATGGTCGCAGTGGTCAGCCCCCTCTCGGATGAAGCACCTCCGCTGTACGAATGCCTGGCCGATCACCAGGTTTTTACGGAAGAAGCCGCTGCTCTCCGTCATGCCGCGCTTCTCGCGCTGACTTCACGTTTCGAGGAAAGGGAGGAGGAGGTCGATCCGCCTTCGGGGGCGTTTCAGAGCGTCATGCGGTGCGGTATCACCGGTCGTCTGCTTCCACCGCGCAGTTACCACCGGTTCCACGCCCTTCTCGCCGAACACCACCGCCTGCACTGTTCGGACAAGCCGATCACGGCTGTCGAGAAGTCGCTGCAATCGGTGCCCGAGCCGGAGGCGGTCGAAGAGTGGCTCTCTTCCATGCGCAAGCGGACGGTGTTCCGGCTTCGCAAGCCCGGCGATGCCGGTCCGGCGGAACCCGCCCCCGCTGAGGTGTCCGCCGATAGCGCGGAATCGTCGCCGGTCGAAGCACCCGCAGAGGCGAAGGAGGTGCCCGCTCCGGCAGACAAGCCGGAGGAGGGTGAAGACGCGGCCGAATCCTCCGTGGGTCCGTCCTCGGAAGAGGCAGCACCCGCCGGAGAAGCGCAACCCGATGACGGCGGAGCCGAAGAGGCACCGACCGCCGGAGAAGCGCAACCCGATGAGGGCGGAGCCGAAGAGGCACCGACCGCCGGGGAAGCCCCGGTCGAGACCGGCCGGGTTTTCGGAAGTCGTGAAGAGGCGATTCAATACCTTCTGATGGAGGGCCGCGACGGGCTCGTGCGGCAGACCCGCCAGGCGCGGGTTCCGGGCAAAGCACTGGCGGAGGCTGTGGACGAGGCGATCCGCAAGTCCTTCGAGGCCTATGTCGAAAAGCAGAAACGCTTCCCGCTGGAGACCGCCAACAACGTGCGGATGAAGCTGCGCAAGGCGAAGTTCTTCCTCTTCAAGCGCGGAAAAAAGGGAATCAGCTACCTGGCGGCCGTTCGCCGCAAGAGCCGGCCGTCCGACGCCGTGTTTACCGACTCGGCGGAAAAAATCATTCGTGTCATCGAAGGCAAGCCGGGCATCCGCTTGAAGGAGCTGCCGGGGTTGATCCATCCCGACCGGGTGGGAGAAGACGGAAAGGTCGCGCTCCAACCGGATGAGACGCGCCAGTTGGTCAACGATTTGAAGTGGTTGAAGTCGGAGGGCTACCTCTATGAATTCGGCGACGGCACCCTGGAGATGCAGCCCGTGGAATCGACCGCACCCCCGAAGAAGAAAACCGAAGGGGTGGAGGCGACCGTGAAGACCCCGGTTGAGACTGCCGGGGGCACAGAGCAGGAGACGGAGACCGGCCACCCGGGCCGGGAGCTAGAAATGGGCGGCGAGGCGGAGGTAGAGAAAACGTCCCGGCTCGTTGACGACAACGCCAGCTGAGAAAGGATCGCGGAGGTAGGCATTGTGGACCGCGTAGGAGCGGTCGAAGACATTGTCGATGCCAACGCCTAGTCCCAGGGTCTCGTTGATACGCCAGTCAGCACGGACGTTAAATACGGCGTAGCCGGCGATCCGCTGTTCCCCGAGGTCCGTGTCGAGGTCCTCCTGTGCGTCGGCGATGAGCCCTTCGGCGGTGATGGAAAGATCGGTGACCGGAGTCCACAGTGCGGCCAGGTGACCGCTCAGTGGCGGGATCTCGCCGAGGTCGCGGTCGTCGTTTCCGGTGGCCAGGGTGAGTTTGCGCCCGCCCTGCCATCCGACCCCTGCTTCCAGGCGGAGCTGTTCGAGAATCTCCCAGCCGACGCTGGCGTCGAGCCCGTAGAGTTCAGCGTCGATGTTTTCGTAAGTGCGGGCGGGTCCCTCCTCGCTTCGGAGCGAAGCGAGGTAGATGTAGTCGCTCAGGTAGGCGTAAAAGCCTCCGAAGGTGAAATCGAATGTTCCGACCGTTCCGCCCACACGGGCCTGGATTTCGCTGTTCGAAACTGGATCAAGGCCGGGATTGCCGATCCAGTCGGGCATCGCCGGGTTCGGGTGGCGGAGATTGATGTATCGCTCTTGCGGGTCCGGAAGTCTCTCCCCGTGACCGATACCGCCTTGCACCCAGAGGGAATCGGAGAGTGCCCGGCGTGCCAGAATGTAGCCCGACGGCAGAAGGTCGTCTTCCTCGTTGGCATCGGTGTTGCGGGATGATTGCAGGAAGGAGATGTCGTCCCGTGCTCGTGAGCGGGCCGCCTCAAGCCGCAGGCCAACTTCGAAGTCCCATTTGTCTGTTTCCCGGACTGCTTTGGACCAGAGGTTCGCCGAGCGTGTCAGCACGTCGGGGATCATGTTGTTGCGGGTGGTCATGATGACGTTGTCGGCATCCCATGAGCGCTCCTCATATCCGAGTCCGTAGTGCCAGAGGATGGTTCCGGTGTCCTTGCGGGCGCGCAGGCGGGCCGACCAGAACGATGTCCGAGCCTGTGTCCGCATCATGTATCCACGCTCCCGCCAGACGGGTTGGGAAAAGGAGCTGAGGCGGAACCCGTCGTCCATGCGGTGATCGACCGCGCTGCCGGTGATCTGTGCGGCCCACTCGTCGGCGATGGGCACCGCTTTTGCGTTTCGGTAGGTGAGCCCGCCACGGAGCGACCGGTCGTAAACCGCGTCCATCCGCAAACCGGGATACAATACTTCGTCCGCCAGGTTGAACCCGCCCGATGCCACCCATTCGGAGTCGCCGGTCCGCAGGGCCGCCCTGGCATCGCCGCCGAGGATGGAGTAGGC
>CAYVUQ010000125.1:0-5593 GCA_964454915.1 uncultured Puniceicoccaceae bacterium | reverse complement strand
ATCATCAGTGATCCCGAGGTCCGGGAACGGGTGATCCGGGAGGTGATCTCCTTCACTACCGAAAGGCTTCCTGGAGCGGAATGGATTGCGGATTATCCTTCCTCCCTCGCGGGAACCGACGGAAACCTCGAACACCTGGCGGCCTTCCGCCGCGGTCATTCCTCCAAGGGATAAATCTCGAGAAGCTCCGGTGCCGTCCACGGAGATGACCGCGCGTCCCCCCGCAAACCGGCCACCGTCTCTTCCTCCACGACTGGCTCGCCGTTCCACTCGGTGCGCACATAGCTCAGGACGGCGGCGATATCCTTGTCGCTGAGAATTCCGGAGAAGGCCGGCATATTGCCGCTGTACGAGTTTCCTTTTACCTCGATCGGGCCTACCAAGCCGGAAAGCAGGATGCTGATCGAACGCTCGGGCGTGCCTCCGACCCACTCGGAGTCCACAAGAGGAGGGTAAACCCCCGAAACTCCGGAGCCATCCGCCTGGTGGCAACTCGCGCAGTTGTTGCGGAAGACGCGCGCACCGCGGGCCACGGGATCATATTCCACCGGACCAGCCGCAGCGGCGGCTGCGGGATCGTAATGGGGGTCGAAAACGTCGGACCGGAAATTATTGTACGTGTTTCCAAAATAGAAAGCACCCCAGGCGACCACGGCACAGCAGACTCCGACCAGCCAAATCGGCATGGGACCTGAAAGCTCGTTGGGCTCGGAGTGCTCCCGTTGCAGCTGGCGGTGGACCTCATGCATGGCGGGATCGCCGTACGCCGACGACTCCGCGCGCATGGAATCATCCTCCGGCTTGCGGTCGGTCACGTCCAACGACTCCGAATCTCTTTCTCCGCTCATTCGGAAAACTTCGCCTCCGGGAGTTCGTAGTTAATCTTCAGGCTCAACAGATAGGCGACGAGGGCCCGGGCATCGGCGGTAGGCACGATTTCATAGCCTTCCTCCGGCGCATAGGGCGAATCGGGCGGGATGGACAAGGCCCCAGGAGACGGTTCCCCGTCGATTTCACGCACCTCGTAAAGATAGGCGAAAGGGGGCATCACGGATCCGGGAGACGTGATCTGCGGGTTGTAGAGGTGCTGATGGTGCCAATCCTCGGTAAGCGGTCGCGCGCCCACATTGGCAAGGTCCGGACCGGTTCGCATCGTCCCGAGGAGCACCCTTTCCTGCAGGACGTAGTCCCGCGGCACCGTTTGCCGGGGCCCCCAACCGCGCTCGAAGTCCGCGCCAAATCCTTTCGGACGTACCTGTTGGGAGTGGCAATACATGCAACCTTCGCTGATGTAAATTTGTTTGCCCTGTTCGGCCAATCCCGAGGCAGCCTGCGGGTAAAGGTTTTCGCCCTGAACGGGATTCCCCTCTTCGTCAAGGGTCGGAGTCGTCGGGACCAGATCGCCGTATTGGATCTGCGACGACATGATCAGCCCGCACCAGGAGAAGGCCAGAGTTAAAAAGATTCCCAGAAATAGCAGCGGCAGGTTCTTCATGGGCGACTCCGGTTCAAGCAACCGCCTTTCTTGCGAACGAAACCTTTGGTTCCACTACCTTGGGACCGAGGAGCATCCAGGCGATGTTCACGGCGAAAGCGCAATGACCGATGGTCAGCAGAACACCCGCGACCGAACGCGACATCAGCCATGGAATCATGGTCCCGACGATATCGAGGAAAGGGATGTCGGGGTTGTTCATCATCATGCCTTGCAGCCAGCCTGCGACGGAAAGGCCGACGATATAGATTCCGATTCCGAGTCCGCAGGCCCAAAAGTGGATACGAATGAGGCTGGCGGACGGCCACTCGCGACGCAGAAGCCGGGGCATCATGAAGTAGATGGCCCCGAACATGGTCATAGTGAAAAAAGCATAGACCCCGTGGTGGGCATGAGCCACGGTGAAGTGGGTGAAATGGGTGACCTCGTTGACGTCGGGAACGGCCATAGTGGACCCGGCAAGGCTCACCAGCGTGTAGGACATCGCCCCGAAGACGACGAAGCGAAGTGTCGGACTGTTCCAAATGGCGCGAAAGCTACCCTTCGCCGTCATGTGATGGTTGACGGCAACCACGACCACCGGGATAACCATGCCGATGCTGCCGACCGTGCCTGCCGCTTGCAGCCACAACGGGATCGGGCCACCAATCAGGTGATGCACGCCCGCCCAGTTGTAGAAGAGAGCCAAAGACCAGAAGCCAAGGATGGACAGGTAGTAGCTATGGATGGGTTTTCCGAGAATCTTGGGGATCAGGTAGTAGGCGGCGGCCAGGCCGACGGGGGTGTACCAGAGCCCGAGAACATTGTGGGCGAACCACCAATTGGTGATCGACTGGACCGTTCCCCTGGCCGGAGCGAAGAAGATCAACATCTGGGCGACCGTGTACAGCCAGGGAAACCAGAAGAGTGCCGCCAGGACGTACCACTGGGAAACGTAAACGTGCTCCGCTTTCCGATAGTGGAAAGCAAGGATACCCCAGACCCCGATCAAGGCATAGGAGAGAGCAAGCAACGGGGTGACGTAGGTCGGGATTTCCAGCCATTCGACCGAAGTGAGGTCGCCGTTCAGGATGCCGAGAACTCCGATGGTGGTCCCGATATTCCATGTCATCCCCGCGATCAGCAGGAGCCCTCCGTGGCGAACCGGGGCCCGGCAAAGCCGCGCCATAATCCACAAGCCGACCGCGAAGGTGGCGTTGTTGCCCCATCCGTAGGTCATGGCGTTGAGGTGGGCCGAACGGACCCTTCCGAACGTCAGTTCGGGAAAGGCAGCCAGGAAGTCCGGATTATGAAGTTTGAAGGAAGCGATGAACCCGAGAAGTGATCCGACCAGGAGCCAGATCACGGCCGATACCACAAAAAAAACCCCTGCTATCCGCATGGAGGAATCGATCACGCTGAGGGCGGTGCGCTCGTGGGCCGCGTGGTCGGATCGCATACCTTCAACGGCACCGGCGGACCCGGCTTGTGCTGTGGCTGGGCTGGTCATGGACGAACGATTTCCACCTCAGGCTCGGCCCTGGTTCTCCTTGTTCTCTTTGTCGCGGATCTCGCCGGGAAAGGCATCCTGCACCTGGCCCTCCGGCTCCTCCTCGGTGAACACGACTTTGGCCCCTTTCTCAAAATTCTTCAACTGGCCGCTTTTGGAAGCCCAATACAAGGCCCCCACCGCCGAAAGAAACAGCAGCGCGGCGAATACCAAAATCACGATCAACAGATTGCTCCAACCTTCCATGGTCAATTCTCTCCGGGGGAAGAGGAAGCGGACTTCCGGTATTTTTCAACCGTCAGACGCATCGCTTCGTCAACGGGAATCCGGTACTGGCCTTCCTTGGCGTTGACTACACCGTAGGTGGTGGTCGCCTCGGCGGAGGCGTTCCGAATCTCCGAAAGCGTCTCCAAACGGGTCTTCGCCTGGACCTGGGCGATGGGTTCCGGGCGGTACGGCAAGTACGCCAGCCAGAGGATCAGTAGAAACAGCAAGATGAACCCGACCCCGCCGATCACCGAAAGGGTGCGGTTGCCCCAGGACGTTTGGATTTCTTCGGACTCACTCATGATGGTCAATCGATTCACCGACGCGCGGATCACGGAGGGGGACCGGACTGTGCTCGGAAAGGCTGCGGCGGTAAGCCCAGAGCACGACACCACCGATCCCGACGATGGTAGCCACATCCCAGATGGTGATTCCGAACTGCCGGACGTCGTAATTCAGGATATTTTCGGCAGGTGCCTTCTTGGAGGGAAGGATATTGAAATAGAGGTCCACCAGATGGAAAACAAGAATCCAGGTCGCGACGAACAGGATCAGGCGAATCCTGACCTTGGTCTTGTAGAAAAGGAGGAAAAGAAACGGGATCAGGAAATGGCAGAAAACCAGGGCCAGTCCGATCCACCACCACGAATTGGTCGAACCGTCCGCATTGGTATGGCGGATCTTGTACCAGAAAGTCTCCTCCGGGATATTCGCCTGGTAGATCAGGAAGTACTGGGAAAAGCTGATGTAGGCCCAGAAAACCGTGAAAGCGAGGGCCATGCAGCCAAACTCGTAGTTGTGAGCCTGTTTGTGGATTCCCCGCAGGACCCCTTTCTCCGCCTGGAAGAAAAGCAGGATCAGAATGAAGGCGATGGCCGCGCGCATTGACGCCGCAAAAAACCAAACGCCATACATGGTCGAGAACCAGTGGAACTCGATGCTCATGTACCAGTCGATGGAAGCGAAGGTCGCACTCAGCCCGCACGCAAAGATTCCGGCGGCTGCGAGCTTCCTGGTCGCCCCGTAGTGGCGTGGATCGCCGTCGCGGTCCATGGCAAACGAATGCTTTCGAAGGGCATTGGCGAAAAAGAGAAAAACCCCGAAGAAGAGAAGGGCTCGCACGGTGAAGAAGGACTTGTTGAGATAGGGTTCCTTCGCATGGTAGAGGACATCGTTGGCCACCGTGTAACCGGAAGGAAGCAGATGGTCCGGGTTCAGCCACTTCCAAACGATGCCGGGATCGGAATAGACCCAGGGAATCAACAGGAGCGGCAGGAACAGAATGGCGAGCCAGGGGAAACCGGCCAGGAGATGCTCTAGCTGCCGACGGGCGATTACCGCCCAACCCGCATCAAAAACATGGAAGATCATCACCAGGAACAACGAGCCGAGCAGGATCGTCGTCCAGAACGAAATCCCCATCAGCCATCCCAGAACCGGACGGGCGTCGTGGTTGGCGAGTCCGATAATCAGACCGATGAAAGCTACGGCGAGCCCGACGATCCCGATGACCAGAAAGAGTTTCGGAAGGGGCATCCGGCCGCGTTCACCGACCAGTGAGCCACTCATGGTTTTCGCAGGGCTTTGGCTCATAGTCCCAACTCCTTTCGTTTCTCCGGCGGAACCGCCTCAATGGGTGCCCTTTGGGAGAATTGCAGTGCCCGCAGGTAGAGGATGATGGCCCAACGCTCCTCCGGCGTGATTCTGTCGCCGTATCCGTACATCGTGTTCTTCCCGTGGGTGATCGTGTTGAAAATCTCTCCGCCGGACATGTCGCGGTACATATCCAGCTGCAGATTAGCCGCGAGAACACCATACCTGGAGGTAACTCCCTGGCCGTCGCCAGCCGCCCCGTGGCAGACCTGACAGAAGATGGTGTACTTTTCCCGACCCGTCTCCATCATCTCGTTGGTCACCGGAATCGGGAAATCGCTCGCCCAGGACCCGTCTTCGTGTTTTCCCTCGTAGAGAGCAGTTTCGTCGAAACGGTCGGTGGAGAAAGTCCCGTCGAAAACCTCCTTCACTTCCCAGCCCTGTCCACGGATAACTGTTCCGAGCGGCTTGGGACGGTCGTCCATCCGGTCACGGAAATAGTCATTGGTCGCCTGCGGTTTGTAGCGTGGCTGGTCGTCCATGTCCGGGAATATCCGCCAGGGAGTCTTCTCGCTCTTGTCACCGCGGAAACCGAGCATCACCACGGTGGCGATGATCGCAAAGGCATAAATGGCGAAAAAGTAGCGCATCGTATCAGCCCTCCGCCTCGATCCGGGTGATTTCTTCCCCGCCCGCTTCGTCGAGAAGGGTGCGTACTTTCTCTTCGTCGAAACCCGGGTCGCTCGATT
>CAYVUQ010000124.1:3853-5596 GCA_964454915.1 uncultured Puniceicoccaceae bacterium | reverse complement strand
GGGACGGTCTGCACTGTTTGGGGAATCTGCGGAAGGACCTGTTTGAGTAGCGGATACGCGAAGTCTCCGTGCCCGGTCGTGGTTCGACTGGCTCACGGCATGCATGGTGTTTCCATGAGCGCCAAGACAAACGGTTCCTTTTGGTGATTTTGCCCAGTTCCCGACTGTCTTGTGGTGCGGGCGGTTGACAGGGGCCTTTCATCTGGTCTGCGGTGGGTCGGATTCCCAAAAGGAACTCCGCCATTCAGGCGAAGATGAGCCCGAAGTGGGGCATAAGCCCTAAACGGACATCTATTTTTAGCCAGATGAAAGGCCCCTGAGGCGGTTGATTATTGTCGAAAATTTTTCGTTTTCTGCCGTCCGTTGCGTCGTCATCCTGACATTTTTCCGTGGATTCCCTTTTTCATGAGTCTTGGAGCATCTGGCGGGCCGGTGGGCCGTTGATGTTTCCGTTGTCGTTCCTTGCCTTTGGCTTGTTTTTTGCCGAGACGCGACTGTTCCTTCGGTTGCGGAGAGGAACACATCTTCTCGTGCCGGGTGTGGAGGACGCTGAACGTGTCGGGCAGTCCATTCCTGAACGGTTTTCCTTTGCGCGGAGGAGTGTGCTCGATCCCGTGGACCGGAGGATACGTTTTTACGCGATCCTGGTCGGCCTTTGCCCTTTGCTTGGCCTGCTTGGAACCGTCGCCGGGATGACCTCGACATTTGAAGGAATCGCACGCCCGGGGTTGTCCAATCTTTCGGACGAGGTGGCCGGGGGGATTTCCGAGGCTTTGGTTACGACCCAAGCCGGTCTGTTGGTGGCGATACCGGGGATGATGTTGCTTGCCTTGCTCCGAAGGGGGCGGGATCGGGTGGCTCTTCTCTTCTATGAGAAAGAGGCGCAGGCGTTGGAACGCGAACAGCGGAGGGTGGTATGAGACGGCGTCACCTGGACCGGGAGGATGGTTCAATCACCGGAACCGACGAAGCGATCAATGTGTCGCCTCTGATCGATGTGGTGTTCATCCTGCTGATCTTCTTCATCGTTACTACGGTCTTCGTGAGGGAGACTGGTATCGATGTGGAGCGCCCGCGGTCCGCGAGTGCTTCGGAGCTTTCGCGCGAAGCGATTCTTCTCGCGGTTGACGAGAAGGGAACGGTTTTTCACGGTGGTCGCGCAATGGACCTGCGTGCGGTGCGTGGAACGATCCGTCGCCTTCTCCGGGGAGACGAGCGGCCCGTCATCATTCAGGCCGACCGGCGCACTTCGACGGAGGATTTGGTCGCGGTGATCGACGAAGCCAAATTGGCCGGGGCTTCCTCCGTGAACATCGCCACGAAGGCGACGCGTTGAGATGAGGGTTGATGTGACCGTGGAGGATCAAGCAGGCTCGGGGATTCGATGTTCACGTAGAGAGACCTGTCTGGCTGCGGGAATTGCGGCGTTGCTGACCTTTGGTGTATTTCTCCTGCTGCCTCTTTCCCGGTTGCTCTCGCCCGAGCCGGACGGCGAGAGGTGGGTTTTGCGCCCGGTTGAGCGCGTCGAGGTTCCGCCTCCTCCTCCCCCTGAGCCCCAGCAGGAAAGGGCCTCCACGAGTCCGGCACCCGCGAGTCCCGACCTTCGTCCCCCTCCGCCTGATGTTCCGTTGTCCGCCTTGCCAGTCCGGTTGTCTGTGCGACCTGATCCAGACCTGCTGAAGGCCCCGGCGACCGGTGAGATGGGGCGGAGTCTCGACACGGGCGAGGAAATCCGCCGCTACA
>CAYVUQ010000124.1:2501-3843 GCA_964454915.1 uncultured Puniceicoccaceae bacterium | reverse complement strand
ACACCTTTGCCGATATCCGGGGAGGTCCGCGTGTTCTGAGCGTGCCTCCGGTTTCGATTCCGGTCGGTCTGGCCCGGCGTGGTTTCGTGCGCGGGCGGGTGGTATTTCAAATCCGCATCCGGCCCGATGGCTCGGTCGAGGTTCTCGATGTCGTCGAGAGCAGCCACCCCGAACTGGTGGAGGCCGCGCGAAGGTCGGCGGCACGGGCACGATTCGCGCCACCCGAGGTGGGTGGGCGAAGGGTAGCGGTTGAGGGACGCTGGCCGCTCATCATTGAAGCTGGCGGACGCCGGTAGGGGCGGCCATTCTTCAACTGAACGCGCGGCGGAGCAGGTTCACTGAGTTGGCCAGGTCTTCCTCTGTGGCGGTCAGGGGAGGAATCAACCGGACGGTGTTTCCCCCGGCGGGTGCGGTTAGCAGACCTTCGGTTCGCAACCGGGCGACGACTGTGGCAGCTGGATCGGCGACAGCAAGACCGACGAGGTAGCCGCGTCCGCGAACTTCGAGGAGTTTTTCCGGAAAACCCGTCTGGAGTTTTCTCAGGGACTCGATCCATTGCGCAGACCGTTGTCTGACTTTCTCCACGAGCCCTTCACCTTCGATGACCTCAAGCACGGCCAGTGCCGCGGCGCAGGCGAGTGGATTCCCGCCGAAGGTTGTCCCGTGCGATCCGGGTTGGAAAAGTCCGGCGAAAGCGTCTGCCACCCAGATGGCACCGATGGGAAATCCGCCGCCCAATCCCTTGGCCATGCCGATGGCATCAGGAGTGATACCCGATTCCTCATAAGCGAAGAAGTGTCCGCTACGGGCGATGCCGCACTGCACCTCGTCGATCATAAGCAGGACACCCCTCTCGGTGCAGAGGGCGCGCAGCTCGCGCAGAAAGCCCGGATCGGCCGTTCGGATTCCCCCTTCGCCCTGGATGGTTTCGACCAGCACCGCTGCTACGGCCTCGTCTATGGCCGCGGCAAAAGCCTGGATGTCGTTGAGCGGGGCGTGGCGGAAGCCGGGGAGCATGGGCCGGAAGCCGCCCTGGATTTTCTCCTGCGGGGTAGCCGCCATCCCGCCGAAGGTGCGACCGTGAAAGGCGTTTTCGGCCGTGACCACCGTGTGGCGAACTCCCTCGTGACCCGCGTTCAGTGCCCGACCGTGCAGCCGGGCCAGCTTGAGCAATGCCTCGTTGGCCTCTGCTCCGCTGTTGCAGAAAAGGAACCGGCCGGGGGGGGTGTGCCTTGCGAGCCGCGCGGCCAGCTCGGCCTGTCGGGGATGGGCGAAAAGGTTGCTGCAGTGGGCCAGGCGTCGGGCCTGCCGGGTGATGGCCTCGACCCAGACCGGATGGGAG
>CAYVUQ010000124.1:762-2491 GCA_964454915.1 uncultured Puniceicoccaceae bacterium | reverse complement strand
GGATGGGAGTGTCCGAGGGAGTTGACGGCGATGCCGCTGGTGAAGTCCAGGTATCCACGACCGTCTTCGTCCCGTGCGTGGCAACCCGAGCCCTCGACCAGTGTCAGGGGCGGCGGTGCGTAATTGGAAATCAGATACTTTGAGTAGTTTTCCAGGGTCGTGCTCATACGGTGTAGTGGGGCGGTTCTTTTTCTCAGTGGACGATCTCGGTCCCGATGCCCTGGTCGGTGAAAATCTCCAGCAAGAGGGAGTGGGGCATACGCCCGTCCACGAAATGGACGCGGCTCACCCCGGAAGAAAGTGCGTGGACGCCGCTGTCCACCTTGGGAATCATCCCCTTGGAAATGACTCCATCGGTCTTCAGTCGTTCCGCATCTTCGATCTTCAGACTCGAGAGCAGGCTGGAGGGATCGGACGGATCGGCGAGCAGGCCGGGCACATCGCACAGATAGACCAGACGTCGGGCGCGAAGCGAGGCCGCGACGCGCGAGGCGGCGACATCGGCGTTGGTGTTGTAGGCCTGGCCAGTCGCGTCGGCCCCGACGGGAGAGATGACGGGCATGTAGCCATCGGTCATCGCCTTGCGGATGGGCCGGGCATCAACCTGTTCGACTTCGCCCACGTAGCCGAGGTCGATGCCCTCGCCAGTGTCGAGCTTCCGGGTGCGCAGGACGCGGCTTCCGGGTATGGACAGTGGCCGTCCCCCGTGCTGTTGGACGATCTCGCAAATCTCGAGGTTCACCTCCTCGTCCAGGGTTTTGCGGACGATTTCAACCGTGGGCGCATCGGTAACACGAAGCCCCTGCTCGAAGCGGGCTTTGAGTCCCGATGCGTCCATGGCCCGTGTGATGGCCTTGCCCCCGCCGTGAACCACCACAACATGGATGCCGACTGCGGCCAGGAAGACGAGGTCGGTGGCTACCCGAGTGCGTTTTTCGGGGTCGGGGTCGTCCATGAAGCTACCGCCGTACTTGACGACGAAGACGGAGCCTTTGAAGCGTTGGATGTAGGGCAGGGCTTCCAGGAGGACCTTGGCCTTGGAGGTGATGTCGATCCGGCTGATATCCATGAAAGGGAACTCACTCACTCTTGTTGAAATCGACGTATCCGGCGGTCAGGTCGGTGGAGATCAGGTGGAACTCGCCCTTGCCGATCCCGAGGTCGAGCCGGATGGAGAAATTGCGGTTGGCCACGACCTCCCTCCACCTGTTCAGGTTTTCCTCCCGTGGGGTGCCCTTTTCGAGGACGGCCACGTCATCGTACCACAGGGACAGTTTCTCCATAGAGATGCCCACGCGTGCGTAACCGGCGGCATCGACGATCCGTCCCCAGTTGGGATCGGCGCCAAACCAGGAAGTCTTGACCAGCAGTGAATTTCCGATCGCGCGGGCAACTTTTTCCGCTGCGTTCTCGGAAGGGGCACCGGAGATGTGCAGATCGACGATGTGTTCGATCCGCTCGCCGTCTCCGGCGATCATCCGGGCCAGCCGGGCACACACCCCCAGAGCCGCCTGATGGAAAGCCTCCAGCAGGTCCGCGCCCTCGGTCACACTGGTTCCGGAGGCGCCGTTGGCGAGGAACAGCACCGTGTCGTTGGTGCTCATATCGCCGTCAACGGTGATCCGGTTGAAGGAACCCCCTGCGGCCCGATTGAGGGTGGCCTGCAGGGTGGCCTGTGGGACCTGCAGATCGGTGGCCAGAAAGGCGAGCATGGTGGCCATGTTCGGCT
>CAYVUQ010000124.1:0-752 GCA_964454915.1 uncultured Puniceicoccaceae bacterium | reverse complement strand
CCCTTGGCAACTCCCGCCACGGTGAAGCGTCGTTTGCCGTCGCTGATGCGGGCGGTAACGGTTTTCGGGCGGGTGTCCGAGGTGAGGATGGCTTTTGCGAAATCGTGTCCTCCCGCGGAGTCGCGGGTCGCGCGGAGGGCGGCTTCGCGGATACCCTTTTCAACCTTGTTCATCGGAAGGGCGCGACCGATGCGACCGGTCGAGGCCACGAAAGCACTGTGGGCGGGGAGGCTCAGCTGCTCCTGTGTCCGCAGGGCCATGGTCCGGCAGTCGCGCTCGCCCTGTTCGCCGGTGCATGCGTTGGCGTTACCGCTGTTGGCGACGATGGCGTGGAAAACCGCGGAAGGTAAGAGGAGGGAGCGACAGTATCTCACCGGGGCGGCCGCGATGTCGTTGAGGGTGAAAACTCCGGCACCGGTGCAGGGCTTCTCGCTGAACACGAGGCCCAGGTCGAGCCGGTCAGTGCCGGTGCCCCGGATGTCGCAGGTTACTCCAGCGGCGGAGAAGCCGGGAACGTCGGTAAGGCCTGGGGAGGCTTCCTTGAACACGGGTTCCATCAGGGCAGCCCCAGGGCTTCGTCGAGCCCGGATTTGAGGTTGAGTATCTGGACCGCCTGGCCGCTGGCGCCCTTGAGGAGATTGTCCTCGGCGGAGGTCAGGATGAAGCGTCCGGTGCGTGTGTCGTGGCGGACCGCGATGTCGATGCGGTTGGTCCCGACCACGTGTTTGGTCTCTGGGAGGAGATCGCCGGTG
>CAYVUQ010000123.1:298-5627 GCA_964454915.1 uncultured Puniceicoccaceae bacterium | reverse complement strand
CCTCGAGGGTCTGCTGCTCCTCCCCCACGCCCACGGCCAGGGATTTGAGGCCGACCGGACCACCGGCATAGGTCTCGGCGAGGAACCGCAGCAGACGCAGGTCCATCTCGTCCAGCCCGTTGGCGTCGATCTCCAACATTTCGAGTGCGGCATCGGCCGTTTTCCGGTCGAGACGGCCCTCCCCCTTCTCCTGCGCGTAATCACGGGCGAACAGGATCAGGTTGTTGAGGATACGGGGTGTGCCCCGCGCGCGGGAGGCGATCTCCGAGAGGCCATCTTCCTCCGCCTCAATCGCGAGAAGGGCGCAGCTCCTTTTTGCGATCACGAGCAAATCCTTCCGGTCGTAGTATTCGAGCCGCGACTGCAGGGTGAAGCGGTTGCGCAAGGGCGCGGTGAGAAGCCCCACGCGGGTGGTGGCACCCACCAGACAAAACCGGGGAAGGGAGAGCCGGACCGTCCGGGCGTTGGGCCCCTGATCGATGAGGATGTCGATGTAGAAATCCTCAATCGCGGTATAGAGGTACTCCTCCACGGTCTTGGGAATGCGGTGGATTTCGTCGATGAAAAGCACCTCGCCCTCCTCCAGGGAGGTGAGCAATCCCGCCAGGTCGCTCGGCTTGTCGATGACCGGCCCCGAGACGACCTTCACGCCCACTTCCATCTCTGCGCCGAGGATGTGGGCCAACGTGGTTTTCCCGAGTCCGGGCGGACCGCTCAACAGGACATGGTTGAGCGAATCGCCCCGGGCCTTCGCGGCTCTGGCCATCACCCGGAGACGCTCGACCGTCTTGCGCTGTCCGGTGAAAGAGGCGAAATCGGGCGGACGCAGGCGGTTGGCCTGCTCCTCCGGCTCGCGGCGTTCCGCATCCCGGAGAAATCCTACTCCGGTCGGCTTTTCTGAATCCATCACGGCCTCCTTTGTGCCGTGGCCCGGTTTCCCATACGAGAAGAAAAAACGCTCCTCAATAGGGACTGTCCCATCTGGCGAGCAAATCCCTGAGTTCCCCCAGATTGACCGGCTTGGCGAGGAAAGCATCGGCCCCCGCCTCGAAACTGGCTTCGCGGTCGGAGGGCTGGACGCTGGCCGAAAACATGACAATCCTCGGATTGCCACAAGTTTCGTCGGCCTTGATCTCGCGGGTCGCCTTCAATCCGTCCATGCCCGCCATGTGCATGTCCATGAAGACCAAAGGATAGGGCTTCTTCCGGCAGGCCCGAAGTGCCCCCTCCCCATCGACGACCTCCGCCACGCGCCACCCCTCGCGCTCCAACATGGTCCGCATGACCCTGCGGTTGATCTCATTGTCCTCGGCCACCAGCACGTCTGCTGCCTCCGGGGCGGACACCTCGCCGCCATTTCCGGATTCCGGGAGGGCGGACGCCTGCAAAGCTCCCTGCTCAAAGGGAAACCGCGCGCGGAAGGTGGAGCCCCTCTCCGGCGCACTCTCGACTTCGATTTTCCCTCCCATCATTTCCGCGATCTCCCGGCCGATCGACAGCCCGAGACCGGTCCCGCCGAACTGACGGGTATTGGAGGAATCCACCTGGTAGAAATCCTCGAAAATGCTTTCGAGGTGTTCTTCGGGAATCCCGATCCCCGAATCGCTTACCTCGATCAATATCCCACCCTCCGGTGCCTGACCGACGAACACACGGACGTGCCCCTCCTCGGTGAACTTGACGGCGTTGCGGATGAGATTGACGACCAACTGACGCAACCGGTTTGCATCGAAGACCCAAATGCGGGGCATCCCCTCCTCCACCGACCACTCGAGCGAGATGTCCTTCTCGCGCGCCGACTCCTGGAAGAGGAAGACCTGCTCGGCGATCCAGTCAACGATATCGGTTTCCTCGGGTTCGATCTCCTGTGCCCCGGATTCGATCTTCGAGAAATCGAGGATGTCGGTGATCAGGTCCGCCAGCATCCGCCCGTTCTTGTCAATCAATTCGAGAAACTCATCGCGATCCTCCACCTCGGGGTCCTCACGAATGATCTGGGAGAGACCAAGGATCGCGTTCAACGGGGTGCGTATCTCGTGGCTCATCGTTGCCAGGAACTGCCCCTTGGCCATGCTGGCCGCCTCGGCTTCTTCCTTGGCCCGACGGAGCCTGGTTTCGTTGGCACGTTCCTCCTTTATGTCGCGGATGGTACCGATCACCCGCAACGTTTTGCCATCGACAATCCAGGGCTTGCCCATTGCCTCAATCACTCTGTCGCGTCCTTTCGCCGAGGTAAATGGCGCCTCGAAGTGGAAGGGCTTTCCCTCGCGCACCGCCTCCTCCAGATAGACGGCGATCTTCTCCTGCCATTCGGGCGGGTAGAAGGTAATGGCATTCTCGATGTGCGGCTTGAAATCCGCGTCCACCTCATGGAGGGCTCTTGCCCCCGCCGACCAGATCACCTCGCCGGACCGCACATCGTATTCCCAGGCACCCAGACCGGCGATCTCCCCGGCGGTCTCCAGGAGAGTCGCCTTGCGCGCGAGATCGTCCTCCCTCATGCGACGCTCGGTGACATCGGTTTGAACCCCTACGAAGCACTCGAGCTTTCCTTGATCATCGTGGACCGGCTGCACGTTAAGATGCAACCAGTAAGGGTCCTTGCCCGCCCGGTAATTGAGGACCTCGACCTCGAACCCCTCTCCCGCGACCCGCTTCCGGCGCATGAACTCGATCATTTCCTGATCGGTGTCAGGCCCCTGCAGCAGATCGCCCGGTTTCTTTCCGATCAGTTCCGAAGCGGGGAAGCCGGTCAGGCGTTCGAATCCCGGATTGACCCAGAGAGTCAGGCCCTCCGGGTCGGTGATGATCACCGCCGTATCCGTCCGGTCGGCGACCAGGGAGAGTTTGCGCATCTCGTCCCTGCGCATCTCCTCGTCCGTCCGGTCGATCAGAATGCCATTCCAGATGCGGTTGCCCTGGTCATCGATTTCCCCGAAACAGGAGTTTCCCTCCAGAGTGCGCACCCCCTTTCGCGGATGGTTGATTCGGAAGACATGGTGCCAGTCCGCGTCTCCTTCCACAGCGCGGAGGATGGACCGATCCAGATCGGCGCGATCCTCCTGGACAACCCTCTCCAACAACCTCTCCAACAACCCCCTGGCATCGCCGGCTTCCGGTTCCACGCCGCAAATCTCCCGCACTTTCTCGCTCGCATACGGCATGGATTGATTCCCGGAGGCGTCCGCCTGAAACCGGTACAGCACACCGGGCACAGCTTTGGCGATCGCCCCCAACTGCTGGTTGCGTTTCCGCAGCGTGCGGTTGTAGGCCTGCCGCTCCAAGGCGAACCGCAATGAATGCCCTAGACTCTCGGCGTCGAGGTTCCTCTTCAACAGATAATCCTGCGCTCCATCCCGCAACGCCGCCGAAACCGCGTTGGAGTCCCGATTGGCGGTCAGAACCACGACGGGGACCTCATCGGATACCTTTCGCAGTTCCACGAGGCCGCCACCGGCGGACAATCCGTCATCCAGCAGAATCAGATCGAACTCCCGCGCACGAAGGAGACTGCCTGCGTCGGCCACCGAGGAGGACGAAAAGAACCCCGGACACTCGCCGCACAATTCGGAGAGACACTTCCGTACCCTCTCGACCTCGTCCGGATTCTCGTCAACGACCAGGATTCGTTTGCCTCGAAGATGCGTGTTCATGGACGGTCTCCATCGCAGGGTTCGGAAACAGGTCCACGACGGACCCGTATCAGGTCAATCACCCGCCCCCCGCTTGACAGAAAGAGACGGAAAGAATGAAGGGGATAAATCATCGGCGCGCCGCGATTGGCAGTCTTCAATCAAAAAACGGCTCCGATGTCAAGACACGGGGCGAACCGGAGGCCCACGGTGTTTTCGTATGGCGGCTGAACGCCGCATGAAAGCACATTTGAGATCGGATATTTGGGATTTGAAATTCACTACCGGAAATCAATTCCTTACAGGAGCAAACAAAGATACCGTGACCGGAGGCGACGAAGCCGCAATATTACCATTGGCGGCGGCGGCATTTCCGGTGCAAACTCACGAATTCATTGATCGGGTCCCCTGGACCCGTCCGCCATGAAATTCCTCGTCTCGCAATTCTCCTACTTTCTGAGCGATCCGCAGGCCCGCAAGAATCTCGGTGCCTTCCGGGCCTACCTGTTGTTTCTGGTCGGTATCGTCGTCCTCTACTCCCTCCTGTTCCATGTGGTCATGGTGTGGGAAGGCCAGGAGCACTCCTGGCTGACCGGATTCTATTGGACGCTGACGGTGATGAGCACCCTGGGCTTCGGCGATATCACCTTCGAGAGCGACCTGGGGCGACTGTTCAGTATCCTCGTCCTTGCTTCGGGGGTGGTGCTGCTCCTGATCATGCTCCCCTTCGCCTTCTTCCGCTTCTTCTACGCCCCGTGGCTCGAGGCCCAGATTCGGGCCAATGTCCCGCGCCGGCTTCCCCCGACGATGGAGGGACATGTCGTTCTCTGTCGGCGGGACTGGATCACCAACGGCCTGGTCCGCAAATTCGGCCTCTCGGGAGTGCCGTACTGCGTGCTCGAGGAGGACCCCGACGAAGCCACGCGCCTGCGCGACGAGGGGTTCAACGTAGTCCTCGGGGCAATGGACGACCCCCGAACCTACGAGGCGGTCAATGTCCGGGGTGCGCGACTTCTGGTGGCCAATGCGGAAGACGCCGTGAACACGAACATCCTGCTGACGGTACGCTCGATCAACGCGACACTTCCCATCATCGCCCTCGCGGAAGAGGACGATTCGGTCGATATCTTCTCGCTCAGCGGCGCGACCTATCCGCTCCCCTTGAAAACCCGGCTGGGCGAGCATCTGGCGAACCGCGTCAGTGCCGGCCCCGGCAAAGCCCAGGAGGTCGGTCGCTTCAAAGACCTGGTCATCGTGGAATTCCTCGTGCACGACACCCCGTTGGAAGGGGCTCTCCTGAAAGAAGCGCGTCTGCGGGAACGCACCGGCGTGAATGTGATCGGCGTATGGGAGAGCGGTCGATTCCGGGCGGTGGACCCCAACCGTCCGCTGGGCAAGACGTGCGTGCCGGTCGCGGTCGGTCGCCGCGAGCAAGTCGAGAAGCTCAACGAATTACTGGGCGGCGGCGCGGACCTGCCCCACGAGGTTCTGGTGGTCGGAGGGGGCAAGGTTGGCCGTTCCACCGCCTCGACCTTGAAGAAAAGAGGCGTCCGGGTGCGCATCCTCGACCGCGATCCGCTGCTGCGGGAGGAGCTGGAGCCGTTCTGCGACGAGGTATTCATCGGCAACGCGGCCGACCGGGCCACCCTGGAGCGGGCGGGCATCGACGAGGTGGGGGCGGTCGCGCTGACCACCAA
>CAYVUQ010000123.1:0-288 GCA_964454915.1 uncultured Puniceicoccaceae bacterium | reverse complement strand
GCGGCCTGGCATTGACCACCATCGACGACGCCCAGAACATCCTCCTTGCAGTCTATTTCCGTCGCCTGAAATCCAGCCTGGGAATCGTCAGCCGCATTACCCGCGAACGGAACATCGACGCGATTTACCGTGCGGGGGCGGATTTCGTGCTGAGCTATGCATCGCTCGGCTGCGAGTTCGTGACTGCCTATCTCGCGGGGCGCGAGCCGGTCATGGTCGGCGAGGGCGCCGAGGTTTTCCCGGTGGACGTGCCCCCAATTACCACGATAAATTTGCCCTCGACCTTTT